>SLPB01000022.1 GCA_007132225.1 Bacteroidales bacterium
GAATTATGGTGAGCATAAAGGGCATCTTTTGCGGTAACATGAATGTTGTAATTGTATTGGGAAAGTATCTTAATGCAATTATCTTTTAACTCTTCACTATGGAAAGTTATTAAAAACTTGGGCTTATATTTTTCGATGATTTTCATACTACCAGATAATATTGACTGTTCGGCTCCCTCGGCATTGATTTTAATAAAATCCGGGGGATTTAATTCACCAGCATTTAATAAATTATCCAAAGTATTAACACTGACCCTCAGTTTTCCCTGTGAGGACAGGTGACCGGTGGCACTGCCCTGATTGTTATTAAAATACTCCTCACCAACCATATCAGAAACACAGGTACTAAAAACTTTAATGTTATCACACTTATTAATTTTTATATGTTTCCTGAGAAATTTTAAATTCATCGGTACAGGTTCAAACGCATATACCTTCCCATTCCTGCCGGCAATACCGGAACATAATACGGAGAAGTATCCCACATGAGCACCTATATCATATACAGTCTCACCTTCACTGACATTTTTAATTAATATATCAGTATCTCTTTTTACATATTTACCTTTAATATATCTTATGCTGGTTGTTACGCACCATTTTTTACCCTTTAACGGACCATCCTGTATTGGTAAAGTAATTCCTGAAAATATTAACTTAAAGATATGTTTTAACTTCATAAGAAAATGGTTCCGGTATAGTAAAAAAAGTGAAGCGTTGAGTAAGAAAAAAAGATCAGATCTTAAAGCAAATGTAAATATAAATAGTGAACAATAATTTTAATCGTGGCATTTTTATCCGATTATCTTGATTTTGCGTTATATTTTTTTGTAATTTTGATTGCAATTTTTGAAATTTTTGTAGCAGTAATTTTGCAATAAATATTTGGACTAATTATCCGAATATTATTTTTTTTTCTAACAGCAAATTAACAATGATGGACTGGAATACTGCAGTCCATTTAGTAGTTATATCATAAATCGCGATACAGAAATCATATAATTTAATTAACCAGAGATCATATAACTTTAATAACTATTAATCATTATGAAAATAATTAGAAACACCCTGTTAATGCTTGGCTTAACGCTTATCATTCATGCTTCCTCCTTTGCGCAATCTTCCCTGGACGGTTCCGAAGTGATTGGAAGATGGAATCTTACAGTGGTCATAGAAGAAGCTGAATTAGAAGAACTGGGACTTTTCCGGCATGGTTTGATGGATACCGAAGGATTTCCGGGATGGCTTGAAGTCAGAAAATCCGGTTTTGCCACTCTTGTCGGTTATTATGTGGGTTATGAAGGAAGCGCCCGCCCCATATCAGAGGTTCACTATTCCAGTGGAAATCAGAAATATCATTTCACTATTCCCCCGCAGTGGATGGATATTGAAGATATTTATTTTGAATTTTCACTGGAAAATGATAAGCTGACCGGATACAAAATCCTCGATGGTAATAAACTTCACTGGACCGGGGTCCGGGCACCGAAGCTTACCAGAGAAGAACCCCCGGTATGGGGAAACCCTAAAAACCTGCTGGACGACAACATGTCACGATGGATAATTCCCGAAAACAACAAGTTCCGGATGATCGACGGTATCCTGGTAAATGAGGAGGTCGGGGGCAATCTGGTTACCAAAGAGAAATTTGATGATTTTAAACTCAGCATTGAATTCAGGTATCCGGAAGGAAGTAATAGCGGCGTATATCTTCGCGGTCGTTATGAAGTTCAGATTGAAGACAATTACGGGCGTGATGTCGATGACCTGATTATTGGTGGTATTTACGGTTTCATTGAGCCTTCTGTTAATGCGGCCAAAAAAGCAGGTGAATGGCAAACTTACGAAATCACTCTTGTAGGGCGACATGTAACCGTTGTACATAATGATATTGAAATTATTTCAAACCGTCCCATACCCGGTATAACAGGTGGATCACTCGATAGTAACGAAGGGGAACCGGGACCTATCATGCTGCAAGGTGATCATGGCCCCATTGACTTCCGGAAAATCGTTATCACACCGGCAGTCAACTGATTCAGGCTTCCATAAGTTTGATTACAACATAGCCTTATATTTAAAATGCTTTGGTATTATGCTTCTCTTTACAGCATGATTAAACGAATATCATTAGGCTTATAGCATTTTGCCTTCCTTTAATTGATCAGAATTGAGAATATGTTGTGAAAGGAAATTTACCTGTCCCATTTCTCATTTTGAGTTTCAGGCTTATATACTGCAAAAAGCTCCAATATCTATTATTGGAGCTTTTTGCAATATTCCACTATGTTACAGTATCAACTTATGCCGCCATTAAAACTTCTGGCCTTAATGGCAGTATAAACTCATATTATTTATTCTTTTTATGTGTTTATGTTTTCATTAAAGGTACTAAGGCTGAAAGATTGCTGCTTCAATATAGGAGTGCGGACGTTCTTCCCTGGCAAGGTAATAGATCATCACCATTTTACCGTCAGCATTCTGAACCATCTGGGGATAACCCA
>SLPB01000106.1 GCA_007132225.1 Bacteroidales bacterium
GGCGTATGATCAACAAAATTAGTGGAAACAAAAAATAGAATTAAGAAAAAAGCCAGTATGGAACCTGAAATAAGAGAAATTTTCTTCCTTCTTTTTTTTCTTGCAATGGTCCTGGATCTGGATATCATATTTTCGGGATATTTGATTATGTTACAAATCTAACGGGATTTTGGTTTAAATAACAAATAGTTATGTTATTTAATATACAAAAAACGTTAATTTAAATCACTGTATTATAAATTCTCAGCTAATGATGAAATAAATTCTCAGCTAATGATGAAACCCTGGATAAGTTTTATTAATAATTCCCTTTTCGTTGAACATTAATAGAGATGAAATTCCTGGAAAGGTTGTTCAAAGGTTAATTTTTTCATGTATTTTTACATATAAATTATTATTATGGGGAAGGTCCGGGTCACAAAGCAGTTTAGTTTCGAAATGGCACATGTTCTCTGGAATTATGACGGTCCCTGCAGAAATCTGCACGGGCATTCATACAAGCTGTTTGTTACTGTATCGGGTTATCCGGTTAAAGACATTTCAGATCATAAGCTGGGCATGGTAATCGATTTTGGCGATCTTAAAGAGATAATCAATGAGACTATTATAGAGGAATTTGATCATGCAGTAATAATCAGCAGCAACGTGCCCCGAAATAATTATTCCAGCATGGGCACCATGATTGAAAAACTTCAGGTGGTAAATTATCAGCCCACCTGTGAAAATATGGTTATGGATTTTGCCGAACGTATAAAGAAAAGATTGCCGCCAAATCTTGAGCTTTTCTCCCTTCGCCTTGATGAGACATCCTCTTCCTTTGCTGAATGGTATGCTTCCGACAATTCCTAAAAATTAAGATAATGTCTTCAGAACTTAAGCTTTTCCTGCTCGATGCATATGCCCTTATATATCGTTCCTATTATGCCTTTATAAAGAACCCTCGCTACAATTCAAAAGGCCTGAACACCTCTGCAGTATTTGGTTTTATGAATACCCTGGATGAGGTGTTGAGGAATCAGAAACCCACGCATATATGCGTCGTGTTTGATCCCCCCACTCCTACATTCCGGCATGAAATGTACAGTGAGTATAAATCTCACCGTGAAGAGACACCGGAAGATATTAAGAAGGCAGTACCCTATATCAGGCAACTGCTTGAAGCCTACAATATTCCCGTGATTGAATCACCGGGGTACGAGGCCGATGATGTGATTGGCACTCTTGCCAAAAAGGCCGAGCAAAAAGGGTTTACAACCTATATGATGACACCGGACAAGGACTTTTGCCAGCTTGTATCCGATAAGATCTTCCTTTATAAACCTAAGAGGTCCGGAAATGATGCTGAGGTATGGGGCCCCAATGAGGTTATGAATCATTACGACATTGACGATCCCCTGCAGGTTATTGATATCCTTGCCATGATGGGCGATACTTCCGATAATGTTCCCGGTGTCCCGGGCATTGGTGAGAAGACTGCCAAAAAAATTATATCCTTCTATAAATCCGTTGAGGAGGTGCTTTCCAGGATAGATGAGTTCAAGGGCAAACAGAGAGAAAACATTGAAAAGTCTGCTGATATGCTGACACTATCAAAAAAGCTGGTTACCATATCGCTGGAGGCCCCTGTTGAACTTGACGAGACTTTGCTGAGATTAACAAAACCCAATCCGGAAAAGCTAAAAGAGATCTTTGATGAGCTTGAATTTCGGACCGCCGGTTCCCGAATACTCTCGGGGCTTAAGGATAATCAGGAGCCGGGTCAGTCGTCCGTGAAAGGCCCTGAAAATAATCAGCCGGTGCAGACCCTCCTTTTTGCAGATTCCGGTGAAGAAGATGAGGCCATCCCTGTAAAAACAACTCTGAACCTTGAAACGGTTGACCATAACTATATCCTTGTTGATGGCCCGAAATGCCGGGAAGAGCTGATTGACCTACTTTCCGCTCAAAAAGAGTTTTGTTTTGACACTGAAACCAACAGCCTTGACCCTCACAACACTGAACTTGTTGGAATTGCCTTTTGCTTTTCGGCCCGAAAGGCATGGTATGTTCCATTACCTGAAAACAGGGAGGCGGCTTCAGAAATTATAGAGGAGTTCAGGGGAATACTGGAAAATGAAGATATCAGAAAGGTTGGCCAAAATATCAAATTTGACATGCTGGTTCTTGCCGGCTACGGGATTCAGGTAAAAGGAGAGATTTTTGATACTATGCTGGCCCATTACCTGCTTCAGCCTGAGCTGAGACATAATATGAATTTTCTTGCAGAGGTTTACCTAAATTATACTCCTTTATCCATAGAGGAGCTGATTGGTAAAAAAGGAAAGGGCCAGCGTACGATGCGATCGGTTAATTTAGAAAAGATCAAGGAGTATGCAGCGGAGGATGCCGACATAACCTGGCAGTTAAAGGAGATACTGGAGAAAGAACTTGAAGGGGCCGGCCTTGCACAACTGGCAATAAAACTGGAGATGCCTCTGGTGAGCGTACTCACTTCCATGGAAAAAGCCGGAGTGGCACTCAATACTGACTCCCTGAGGAGCATTTCCGGCAAGCTTGCCAGGGAACTTATGCTGATTGAAAAAGCGGTTTACGACCTTGCAGGCATGGAATTCAATCTTTCATCTCCCAGGCAGCTTGGCGAAGTGCTTTTTTTAAGAATGAAGATTGTCAGTAACTCCAGGCTTACCAAAACAAAGCAGTACTCGACCAACGAAGAAGTTCTGGACAAGCTGCGGGATAAACACCCCATTATACCAAAGATACTTGAACATCGCGGACTGAAAAAGTTATTGTCAACCTATGTTGATGCCCTGCCTAAACTTATCCATCCCAAAACCGGCAGGATACATACCTCATTTAACCAGGCTGTCACCTCTACCGGGCGACTGAGTTCTACAAATCCAAACCTGCAGAACATACCTATCAGAGAGGAACGGGGGAGAGAGATCAGGAAGGCCTTTATACCCCGCGATGAACATCATCTGTTGTTTGCAGCCGACTATTCGCAAATAGAACTGAGGCTGATGGCACATATGAGCGGGGATAAGGGTATGATAGAGGCCTTCATCAATAATGAAGACATACACTCGGCTACTGCAGCAAAGATTTTTTCTTCCTCCATTGATGAAATTACCAGGGAGATGCGTGCAAAGGCAAAAACCGCCAATTTTGGCATCATATATGGCATATCAGCCTTTGGGCTATCACAAAGGCTGAATATTCCCCGTGAGGAGGCCAAACAGCTTATAAACGGCTATTTCAGGTCTTATCCTGCCGTTAAGCAATATATGGAAAAATGTATCATGGAGGCCGGGGAAAAAGGCTATGTTGAAACCATCATGGGTCGCAAACGGTATCTTCCCGATATAAATTCCAGGAACTCCCTTGTCCGGGGTAACGCCGAGAGAAATGCCATCAATGCTCCTATCCAGGGTTCTGCGGCCGATATTATCAAACTGGCCATGATAGAGATCAATAGGCAGTTTGAAAAGAAAAATCTTCAAACCTCTATGGTACTGCAGGTGCATGATGAACTTGTTTTTGATGTTTACAAGCCCGAAATGGAAACAGTAAAGGAGGTTGTTACAGGTGCAATGCAGTCGGTTGTCACCCTCTCGGTTCCCCTGACAGTTGACTGGGGAACAGGATCCAACTGGCTGGAGGCTCATTAGAGCCGGCCCGGAAACATTTTCCATCGGGGCTGACAGTCAGATCCATTAAGCTGTTACCTGTAATTCCCGGGATTGTTAAGGTGCCCTGATTTTATATATTAATCCTGTTATTTTTATTTTGCAATGGCCAAAAAAGGAAAAAACAATCGAAGCGGAGTGGTTTATTCAACTGACCCGGAATTTAATTACCGGAATGACGAATCCCCGGAGCCGGAAACACTTCCCCCCCGGCAGCAGGACCTGAGAGTCTGGCTGGACAGGAAGAAACGAAAGGGGAAGGTAGTTACACTGATAACCGGTTTTCAGGGATCAGCAGGTGACCTTGCAGAACTTGGCAAGTTGCTGAAAAACAAGCTTGGGACCGGTGGAGCTGCCAAAGAGGGCGAAATACTTATTCAGGGAGATTTTCGCGACAAGGTTATTGAAATTTTATTAGATTCCGGGTACAAGGCAAAAAGGGCAGGTGGATAGACCCATTGATCTTACAGTTAACAGTTTCTTGCTGATTGGCAGGACTTGCAGAGATGAATAAAAGTAAATATATATTGTTGCTGGTAATTGTATTTTTTACCTGCGGGAAGCTTCGTGCGCAGTTCTATCAAACCGGGCAGCCCCCTGCCTCTGTAAAATGGATGGAGACCAATACTTCCAATTTCAGGCTTATATACCCTGAAACATTCAGTTCAAAGGTAAACAGAATGGCAGCTCTTCTTGAAGAATCCTGGGATTTTACAGGGCATACTCTCAGTCATCAGCCGGACAGAATACCCGTTATTGTACACAATCATGGTGCACGCTCCAACGGACTGGTAGTGTGGGCCCCGAAACGAATGGAGATATATCCCCTGCCGCCACAGAGAACACGGGGAGGTGACTGGCTTACTCAGCTTGCCGTGCATGAACAAAGGCATGTTGTACAGGTTGATATGCTTAAACGCGGAATGACAGGTGTCCTTTATTACCTGTTGGGAGAACAGGCGACCGGAATGGTAGCCGGGCATCTTCCTCTATGGTTCCTTGAAGGTGATGCGGTTACAACCGAAACGACGCTTACAAAATCGGGAAGGGGGCGGAGTGCATCCTTTGAAATGCCGGTCAGGGCATTAGTGCAGAGTAATACCGGGCATTATAATTACGATAAGTTCGTCCTGGGATCTTATAAGGATTATGTGCCAGATCCATACAGGTACGGTTATCTGATGGTGTCTTCACTCAGAAGGGAATACGGGCCCGGGATATGGGAAAATACCCTGGATTATATAGGCAGATGGCCTGTTGATCTTGCTGCCTTCGGGAGATCGCTGAAACGTCAGACCGGCATGGGGCCTGCCCGGTTACATGAAAAAGTTCTTGGTGAGATCAGGGTGGAATGGGACTCTCTTTACGGGGAGCGCCAATGGAGTGATTACCGGATTCTCAACCGGAGGGAAAGCGACCTCTATCATAGTTATCGCTATCCCGCCTGGCTTGGAGACACTGCTGTTATTGCCCTAAAATCGGGCGTTGGCCAAATAGAAGAGTTTGTTATAGTAGACATGGAGGGGGAGGAAAAGAATGTTCATTTCCCCGGCCATCTTTCAGCACCTTCAATTAGTGTCTCTGGCAGCCGTTTCGCCTGGTCGGAATATCTGCCTGATCCGCGCTGGGGATTAAGGGAGTATTCAGTAATTAAATTATTTGACCTGCATACGGGAAAAGAGAGAAGCTTAAGTTCCCGGAGCCGTTATTTCTCACCCGCATTTGCACCGGACGGACTATTTCTGGCAGTTGTGGAGATAGATTATGAAAACCGGCACTCCCTGAATATAATTAACTCAGTCACCGGTGAATCTGCTGAATCTTTTCCTGCTCCCGAAGAGGTCAGTATACAACAGCCGGTGTTTCATCCTGATGGGAAAAAAATATTTTTTACCTCAGCTGGCCCTGAAGGAATGGCGGTCACTTCGTTTAATTTTAAAACCGGCCTCTGGCAAAATATTATTGAGCCGTCATTTGTAAATATTTCAGGCCTTTTTTCATGTGGTACCGGGGTCTGCTTTAATTCCGATATTTCCGGTATTGACGAACTTTATGCTCTGGATACCGATGCTGGTACTTTACAGCAGCTTACCGGGGTCGAATATGGTGCATTTGACGGTAATCTTTCTGCTTCCATCAATAAGCTTGTTTGGTCCGGCTATACTGCTGACGGTTATGACCTTGCCCTCTCAGGTTTTTCTCCCATCAGTCCGGATTACCATAATGGTGACACCCTGTTTAGAAGAGATTTGCTGAAAACCCTGGTAAGTCATGAAAGGGGAATTGTCACAGGTGATAAAAAAGACAATACTGAATGGACGGCCAAACCCTACAAAAAGGGAGTGAACATTTTCAATTTTCACAGCTGGTCACCATTTTATTTCGATTATAGCGAGCTTAATATCGAGGAGCTACCTGTATACCCCGGTGTGACCCTGTTGTCGCAAAACCTGCTCAATACAGCAAATACTTTTCTGGGTTATTCATACCATCAAGGAAATCATGTGGCTCATGGTACTTTTATTTACAAGGGATGGTATCCTGTTATGGAGGCCGGTTTTGATTATGGAGACCGACCAATGGTATTCACGGGGCGCGACACTCTCGGTCCGCAGGATCTATCAGACTATAATCAGCTTAATATTTCAGGAAAAGCATACATACCTCTTAATTTTTCCTCCGGAAGGTATGTGGCGGGTATGGAGCCCCGGCTGAGGATCAATTATAATAATTCTTTTTATCACTATGAAAAGGAAGATATTTATAAAAGGGGGATGACAACCACTGATATGCGGCTTACTGCTTACAGATACCTGCGCAGAAGCCGCATGGACCTTGCTCCGGGGTGGGGACAGGTACTGAGGCTGACCCGCAGGAGCTCACCGTTTGAATCGGAAAACCTTGGATCTGTGAATGCCGCTGAGCTCACGCTTTATGCTCCCGGCCTGTTAGCCCGCCATAGCTTGCGGCTTGATGCAGCCATGCAAAGGCAAAATCCGGAGAAATACTATTTTTCAAGTCTAGTTTCTTTTCCCCGTGGATACCGGGATGAAAAAAGTGATCAGCTTGACCTTGTGAGAAGCAGTTACTCCTTTCCCCTGGCATATCCCGATTTTTCCGTCAGGGGACTGGTATACATAAAACGGGTGCATGCCGGGATATTCTCAGATTACGGAGTTAACAGGGTAAGGGTTTTAAATTCCCGCACAAACAGGATAGAATGGCATGAAGAGGAACTTTTTTCATGGGGCAGCACACTAACGGTCAATTTTCATTTTCTCCGCCTGATGTTCCCGTTCAATATGAGCGGGGGGTTCGCCCATATTCCCGGCAGGGGAGAAACCTCCTTCCTTTTCTCTCTCGGGGTTAACCTTGATGTTTTTTAGTGCTGATGAGTTTCGGTGTACAGCAAGCTGCCCCGGTTCCCCATAATACGATAAGATGGGTTATTAGTGATGTTCAATCGGAATACAGCCTGACGGCATAACCGGCAATTTCACCTGTATTTTGATCCTGCATGCAGCGGAAATGTTTTTCAGGACATTTGTGATATCCAATCTTTGAACAGGGTCTGCATTTTAATCCTTCTACTTCAAATATTACCGAATCCGGATGGCTTTGGTATGGGTACATGCCAAAACGCGGTATGGTGTTGCCCCATATGGAGATAATTTTCTTCTTAAAGGCAGCAGCAATATGCATCAGGCCTGTATCATGGCTTATAACAACTTTAGCCTGTCTTACAAGAGAGGCCGACTGGTTGATATTATATTTGCCGCATGTATTCATTACCAGCTTGCCGCATTCACCGGAAATCATTCTGCCCCTGTCCTCGTCCTCTTTTCCTCCGGCAAGAATCACCGGTAAATTCATCTCTTTGCAAATGCTGATTATCTTGTCTGCCGGCAGACATTTGGTGAAATGGTTTGCCCCAACTGTAAAAACAACGTAACCATTACAAAATGGTTGAGGTAGCTTTGCTATGTCCAGCTTATCACCGGGAGGTATAAAATAATCGAGCCCCCTCTCATCGTTTGTCACATCAAAGAGCTTCAGGGTCTCCAGGTAACGGTCCACTACATGCTCCCCTGGCAAAATGTCTTTTCCGAAATTAACCAGGAGCCATTTTTCTATATTTAGTTTCCTGAAAGAAAAGGAAATTCCCTGTAATCTTGATTTAATGATTGCTGACCTGAGATTATTATGAAGATCCAGGATATAGTGGAACCCGCTTTGCCTTAAAATTTTAATGGTTGCCCGGATATTTTCAAAAACAATTATATTGTCGATATAGGGGTTGGCTTTTATTACGGGAACAAACTGTTTTTTGGTCAGAAAATGAATTTCTGCACCTTCAACCTGTTTCTTTAGGCACCTGATGACCGGGGTGGTGAGTACTATATCACCTATTGAACTGAACCGTATAATAAGAAATTTAACGGGCATCTTAAGGGGATTCTCAATATTCTCTTGTGCGAATGCATCGGGAAGTCCTGTTAGATTTGTCACTTCTCAATTATTTATCCTGTTTAAAAAGATCAGCAGGCTCAGCCAGTATTCCTGGCTCCCCTCTTCCGATTCCCATAATGCCCGTGCGCCGTGGGTGCCTGTTATTTCGGAAGGAGTAAAAATAGTTTTATTATCCAGTCCAATGCCTGAACTCAATTCAGTAACGTAAGGAAATTCCTGTTTCGTTGCAGCAATAAAAACAGGTATATCCAGGTTACGAACTGCGTTTTTCACAATTTCAGGATGCCCGAAAAATTCTCCGGGACTAAAGGCTATAACTGCATTTGGCAATGAATTTTCCTTTGCCGCTATCATTGCCAGGGATGCTGAAAAGGAACTGCCAAATAAAATATACGGCAATTCGCTACGCCCGGCTACCCAGTTGATGGCTGCATTAATGTCATGGCGCGCATCTTTCATAGAAACTGAATAATTATTCTTCAGGGCCGCCTGGTTGGTTTCATTGTTAATAAAATTCATCTCCCTGCCGTGACGAAGGTCTACAGCAAGCCCGTTATACCCAAGCCTTGTAAGTTTTGGTGCTATCTCCCTGAACTCACCCCGGCTTGATGCTGACTGGTGGAACATTAATATCCAGGGCAGGCTGTCTGTTAAAAAGTATTCATCTGCTGTAACCATTAGTCCGTCACTCGCCCTGAAGCTTACTTTTTTCTGAGCCTCTGCCGGTGAAAAAGCCGCTAATATAAACAACAACAGGTAAATTTTTATTCTCACAGTTCTACTTGTCTTATAGATTCTGAAAGTACCATGATCTTGTTCTGGTTTACCTCGAGTATACCCTCATTGATTATATATAAAATATCCAAGCCATCACTGGTAACCAGGCTCAGTTCCCCTTTTTCCAGCGTGGAGATCATGGGAGCATGATTTTTTAATACTGCAAAGGGACTCTTTGTGCCGGGCAAGGTAACGGAAGTTATATTGCCGGAAAAAATTGTTCTGTCTGGTGTCAGGATTTCCAGTTGCATTTTTTGCTAATTATTATTTTGATTCGGCAAGAAGCCGGTTACCTTTTTCAATAGCGTCCTCAATGGTACCAACCATATTGAATGCAGCTTCAGGGTACTCATCTACCCTTCCCTCTATGATCATGTTGAATCCCTTGATGTTGTCTTCTATTGAAACAAGTGCACCGGGCAGGCCGGTAAACTGTTCTGCAACATGGAAAGGCTGGGAAAGAAAACGCTGTATCCTTCTTGCCCTGTGAACAACAAGCTTGTCTTCTTCAGAAAGTTCATCCATGCCAAGTATAGCAATAATATCCTGTAATTCTTTGTATCGTTGCAGCAATTCCTTAACTTTTTGAGCAGTTTGGTAATGTACTTCCCCTACTATCTCCGGGGTCAGGATACGTGATGTCGAATCAAGCGGATCGACAGCCGGGTAGATGCCAAGCTCCGATATTTTTCTGCTGAGAACGGTGGTGGCATCAAGATGAGAAAAGGTTGTTGCCGGCGCAGGATCAGTAAGGTCATCTGCGGGAACGTAAATAGCCTGTACCGATGTTATCGAACCTCTTTTGGTGGAGGTAATCCTTTCCTGCATCATACCCATTTCGGTGGCCAGGGTAGGCTGGTATCCTACAGCCGAAGGCATGCGCCCCAGCAGTGCCGAAACTTCCGAGCCTGCCTGGGTAAAGCGGAAAATGTTATCTACAAAAAAGAGAATGTCACGTCCTCCAGTTGTTTCGTCACCATCACGGAATGATTCTGCAACCGACAGACCTGAAAGTGCAACGGTTGCGCGGGCCCCGGGGGGCTCATTCATTTGGCCAAACACCAGTGTGGCCTGTGATTTCATCAGATCAGCAGGATCAACCTTGCTAAGATCCCAGCTTCCCTCTTCCATACTTTTTTTAAACTCCTCTCCATATCGTATAACGCCGGTTTCAATCATTTCACGAAGCAGGTCATTTCCTTCACGGGTGCGCTCTCCCACACCTGCAAAAACGGACATTCCGGAATATTTTTTTGCAATATTGTTGATCAGCTCCATAATGATAACGGTTTTTCCCACACCTGCACCGCCGAAGAGTCCTATCTTTCCTCCTTTGGAATAGGGCTCAAGCAGATCTATAACCTTTATCCCTGTGTGAAGGATCTCCGTTTCTGTAGATAATTCTTCAAACGACGGGGGCTTTCTGTGTACCGAGTAACCTCCCTTCTGATCGACCGCTTTCATTCCGTCAATAGGAGTGCCGACAACATTAAGCAACCTGCCCCTTATCTGATCGCCCACAGGCATAGTTATGGGCCTTCCGAGGTTTTTCGCCCTGAGCCCCCTCCTTAATCCGTCGGTTGAGTCCATGGCAATGGTTCTTATTGCATTTTCACCAATATGCTGATGGCATTCAACAATGACTATAAATCCGTCATCCTGCTTAATTTCAAGGGCATCGTGAATATTCGGGAGCTTGGTCCCCCTTGATCCAAAGCTGATATCTACCACCGGTCCTATGACCTGGATGACCTCTCCTGAATTATCGGGCATGATAGTTTAATTTTAATATAAAAAATAAATAATTTATTAATTCAATAAGTGAACTCACAAAAGCTGATTATAGCCTGTCAATTAAATAATTGTTTGGGACATACAGTTCGTTTTCAAAGCATAAGAAGTCAAAAAAGCTGTGCTTACCTATGGTAAGCGGGCATGTTTTTGACCAGTATAACGAAGTTGACGGACATTATTCACAAACAATAATTAAATGACATTATACGCAGATGAATTCTGTTAAGTTACAGTTTTATATAATAACCATGGGGGTAAAATGAATTTGTTTCACCACTTGCTTCTCAGGATTTTCTCTCCATAACTGCCTGAATGAACCCGGTAAGTTCACTCTTTCTTTCTGTTATGGGATTTGTTTCCCCAAGTTTTTCAAGAGAGTTGTTAAAAAAGTATGCGGCCCTCTTTCCGGTTACTGACGGAATATCAAGTTCATCAAATATTTTTTTCATCTCAGCCACCTTTGTTTCAGGATTCTTTTCTTCTTCCATAAGGTGTTTTATCCTTTTGGTTGTTTCCCCTTTTGCCATTTCGAGAGCTTTTATCAGCAGGAATGTTTTTTTGTTCATTATAATGTCCCCTCCCGTCTTTTTGCCAAATTCTTTTTGTTCCCCGTAAAGGTCAAGCAGGTCGTCCTGTAACTGAAAAGCCAGACCGAGATTCAATCCGCACTCATACATCAGGATTGCATCCTTTTCTGATGCTCCGCCGGCAATAGCACCAATCTGCATGGCGGCTGCAATAAGCACTGATGTTTTAAGCTTTATCATTTTCATGTAATCCTCTTCAGTTATGTTGTCAGCACTTTCAAAATTTATATCCATTTGCTGTCCTTCGCATATTTCGGTTGCCGTCCTGTTAAAGATATAGAGGAGTTGAGGCAATATCCGCTTTTCGGATGAAGAGATCAGATCAAATGACCTGACCACCATCACATCACCTGAAAGGATGGCTGTATTAACATCCCATTTTTTGTGTACCGTTGGTTTGCCGCGCCTTATATCTGAGTTATCCATTATATCATCATGAAGGAGTGTGAAATTGTGGAACAGTTCAATCGCAACAGCCGGATTGATACAAGGGGAGAGATTATCCGAGAATAGCTGGCAGGCCATCAATGAGAATACTGGTCTCATTCGTTTTCCTCCGTTGGACAAGATATAATGAACAGGCTGATATAATTCCCCCGGCTGCCTGCCTGTAAAATTCAATTTTTCTATTTCCAGGTTGATTATCTCACGGAGCTTTTCAATATTATACATGGTAATAATTTTGGTTTACTTGCAGGAATAATATTTGTTGCATATATATGACCATGATTAACCGGGGCACACCGGATCCTGAAGTCAGATATCCAATATTTCGGCCCCTTTTACCTTTTTTGCCTGCCCCTTTGATTCCGGCTGCTCTACAAGCTCTTTATCCTCGTCATCATTATACAGATTCATCAGAGGCTCCTGAAAATTCTTTTTAATAATTATCCTTTCCATACTTAGTAACATTGAAGGCAATAAAACCAAATTTGATGTTACTGCTATCAGCAGGGTGAAGGATACCAGAACCCCGAGAGCCACTGTTCCTCCAAAGCCGGAGAGGGAAAAAATTCCAAATCCGAAAAAAAGAACAATCGAAGTGTAGAGCATGCTTACACCTGCTTCCCGGATGGCATTAGTGACAGACTTTCTAATGTCCAGTCCGGTTGTTTTCAGCTCCTGCCTGTACTTGGCTAAAAAATGGATAGTGTTGTCAACCGATATGCCAAAAGCTATACTGAACACCAATACTGTTGAAGGTTTGACTGGAATTCCAAAATACCCCATAAAAGAAGCTGTTATTAGAAGGGGGACCAGGTTGGGAATTAGGGATATCAGCATCATTCTTGCTGAAGAGAACATCCAGGCCATGAATAAGGAAATAACCAGTATTGCTATAAAAAGACTGGTAAAGAGGCTTCTTATAAGGTATTTGTTCCCCTTATATGAGAGTATGCTTGCCCCGGTTATTGCAACATCATAACGGTCGGCAGGAAAAATACTGTCAATCTCCTGTTTTATCTGTTGTTCCAGCAGACCTATCTTTTCAGTTCCGATATCGGCTACCTTGTAGCTAACCCTTGTTATCCGGCTTTCCGGGTCAAGAAAAGAATTAGATATATTATTGCCACCTGTCAGGTTACCCATATAGGCCATAATAAAATTTCTTTCGGTATTTCCGGGAAGACGGTAATGATGTGCCGCCCCGTTAAAAAAAGATTGCCGGGCAAATTTCAATGCCTCTGCTATGGAGAGGGGACGGGACAATTCCGGATATTTCTCCAGCGATGATTGCAGGCTTTCTATATTTTGCAATGTTTCCATTGTTAATGCAGCCCTTGGCCGTTTGCTGTCTATAGCGATTTCCAGTGGTATAAGTCCCTGAAAATGCTTTTCAAAAAAAAGCAGGTCAACATAAACCGGATCATTTTGGGGCAGATCATCGACAACATACCCTGTGCTTTTTATTCTTGTAATCCCTATAAAGGCAACAACGATAATTATTATGGCTACCGGATATGTTTTCATGCGGTGATTCACAGCCAGGTATTCAAACAGCCTGACAACCTTTTTTATGAAATAATTCTCAAGATGCCTGACATGCCTTTCCTCCGGAGCTGGCAAAAAGCTGAAAATAATGGGAATAAGAAGAAGGGACAGCAAAAATACAGCCATTATATTAAGTGAAGCAATTACTCCGAATTCCTGCAAAATTCTGGTGCTGGTTAAAATAAAGGTGGCAAATCCTGCAGATGTGGTGAGGTTGGTAAGGAAAGTCGCGGCCCCGATTTTGTGTATGACTCGCTGCAATGCCCTGATCTTGTTTCCATGATTCCGGTATTCATTATGATATTTATTGAGTAAAAAGACAGAATTGGGGATTCCGATAACAATGATCAAAGGAGGTATCATTGCAGTTAGAAGGGTGATCTCGTAACCAATAAGTGCCATTGAGCCCAGTGCCCATATCACTCCTGTTGCAACAACAAGCAGGGAGAAGAATACAACCCTGAATGAGCGGAAAAAAAGATACATTATTAATCCAGTAATAAGGAAAGCAAGCAAAATAAACATATATAGTTCACCTTCTATCTTCTCTGCGGTTTTAATACGTATGTATGGCAGACCGCTATAATGCACAGGCACATCATATTTTGCTGCATATTCACTGCTCAGGTTCTCAATGTCAGTTATAAGCCTGTTCCTGTTGCTGCTTACAAGGACATCCCTCTCAAGGGATACGAGGATAAGGTAAGTTCCCGATTCTTCTTCATAGAGAAGGTCTTTGTAAAAAGGAAGGGAGGAAACAACCTGTTGAAGATGCTCAGCTTCAGCATAAGAGGCAGGGGGAGCAGCAGCAATGGGAGTGATCTCAAACACCCTTTCCTCGTTATTTTTGACAAGATTATAGGCATTGGTGATTGAAAGAACCGACTTTACCCCCTTTGTTGCCTCCAGGGAACTTATCATCTCAAACCAGTGGGCAAGAGGTTCAGGGTTAAAAAATTCGGGATTTTGAATTCCAATAACAACTATGTTTCCGTCTTCACCGAAAATTTCACTGTAACGTTTGTATTCAATAAATGAGGAATCTGTTTCTGGCAGCAGGGGAGCATGCTCATAGGAGAGTTTTATATCCCGGGCGTTGTATCCCATAAAAACCGTAATAGATATCAGGACAGATAGTAATAATATCCTGTAGCGCAGTATTATTCCTGCTATAATTGCAAACATAAAAATCAGTTGTTTTTCTTTGCCCCTATGGTTGAGTATCCGTTCTCATGAGCTTTTTTGAGCCATGGCAAAAATACTATTGTGCATTATCATTTCCAAGATCTTTTTTTTTATTTATTTTATCTTGTAAAAAACAGATATACAATATTATAGGACTGACATGTGTAAGACTGCTTCAGTTTTTTTTTATATTCTATATTATTATTTTACTTTTGCGCTGCAAGTTTCAAACAACAATGCAATATACCTTAATAGATTTTCTGGCCCTTTTGGGCTCCCTGGGGTTTTTTCTGTTTGGGATGAAGTCCATGAGTGAAGCCCTGCAAAAAGTTGCGGGAGATAAACTAAGGAATATCCTTGCAGCAATGACTTCAAGCCGGATCAAGGGTATCTTTACGGGCTTTATGATAACTGCCCTGGTCCAGTCCTCGACCGCCACCACCGTCATGCTGGTTAGTTTTGTAAATGCCGGACTGATAAATCTTATTCAGTCCATCGGCGTTGTGATGGGTGCAAATATTGGAACCACTGTCACCGCCTGGCTTATATCCCTGTTAGGATTCAAATTCAGTGTCAGTTTCATTTCCCTGCCCCTTATCGGTATCAGCTTCCCTTTCCTTTTTTCCAAATCGAAAAAGAAAAAATCCATAGCAGAGCTATTGATCGGTTTTGCCATGGTTTTTCTGGGTCTGGATTTTTTGAAGGAATCCCTGCCGGATATTGACCGGCATCCGGAAATTCTCAGTTTCCTTGCCAACTACACACAGATGGGTATCTGGTCTGTGCTCTTGTTCCTCTCTATTGGCACCGTGCTCACTTTTGTAATCCAGTCCTCCAGTGCCACCATGGCACTGACGCTTGTAATGTGCAATAACGGCTGGATATCATTTGATATGGCAGCGGCAATGGTCCTTGGTGAGAATATTGGTACAACCATAACTGCCAATATTGCTGCCTCTGTTGCGAACGTATCGGCAAAGAGAACGGCACGGGCCCATCTTATATTTAATCTTGTTGGAGTTATTTGGGTTTTGTTTATTTTAAATTTTTTTCTACGCGAAATTGATAATTTCGTTGTGGGGATAGGACTTCTTTCCCCTTTTGAATTTGCCAGCGGTATTCCTGTTGCCTTGTCGGTGTTTCATACGGTTTTTAATGTTTTTAATGTTTTGTTGCTTATAGGCTTTGCTCCCCTTATAGCCAGGCTGGTTACCCGCATGGTGCCACTGAAGGAAGATGATGAAGAGGAGTTCAGGCTAAAATATATAAATACTGGTATACTATCCACTGCTGAGTTATCCCTTTTTCAGGCCAAGAAGGAGATTTCCCTGTATGCAAGAAGAACTCATAAAATGATAACCTATGCAAGGTCCCTTTTTAATGCTGAAAAAGAGACAAACATTGAATACTTTTATAACAAGGTAGAAAAATACGAGGAGATAAGTGACCGGATGGAGGTGGAGATCGCCACTTATCTGACAAAGGTCTCGGGTGATCATCTTGGTTCGCAAGGTTCGCAACGCCTGCAGACCATGCTTAAACTAATTGACAATATTGAAAGTATCAGTGACTCTTGCCAGAATGCCGGCAGGGCTATATACCGGCAAAAACAGAAAAATTTAGAATTTCCTCCCGCCCTCCGTGACAATATTAACAAAATGTTCGAACTTGTGGAACAGGCGATGGAAGTAATGATTGATAACCTTGACGAAGATTACCACAATGTAAAGGTTGATGCCGCCATTGATATGGAATACAAGATCAATCGTTTCCGCAACAAACTAAAAAAAGAGCATATTAAAAAGCTGAAGGAGAAAAAATACAAATATGATGCCGGAGTTGTCTATAACGATATACTGTCACATTGCGAAAGGATGGGGGATCATATTGTTAATGTAACGGAAAGTATTCTTGAAAGATTTGATTAATGTTGCTAAAAGGGGGTTAATTACTTACAGGAACTTATAATTATGCTATTTTCTTAAGGCTTCAGCACCGCTTACGATCTCGATTATCTCATTTGTTATACTTGACTGCCGGGCTTTATTGTACTGCATGCGAAGCTCTTTGTTTAGCTGATCGGCATTATCTGTTGCCTTATGCATAGAGGTCATTCTGGCCCCAAACTCCGATGCCACAGATTCAAGCATGGCTTTGTAAAATTCAGTTTTAAGCATCTTGGGGATGACTCGCTTCAGAAGGAAATCCCCTGAAGGCTCGATAATATAGTTGTGCCTTGCCAGATCAATTTCTTCGGGGGTACAGAATTCCTGGGGCGGACTAAGCGGCAGCAGAGTCTCGTGTGTGAGAATCTGAACAGCAGCATTCCGGAACTGATTGTATATAATTTCAAGCTTGTCATACTGGCCACTTGTAAAACCATCCATCATAAGCTGCATGAAGGGGATGGTCTTCTCAAAAGAGAGTTCTTCTATAAGGTCATGCCGGCATTTGGCTACGCTGTAGCCCCTGGATTTAAGATAGTCTTCAGTCTTTTTCCCGACACAGTAAAAATCCACCATTTTCTGTTCAAAGAGTGACCGGTAATCTTTGGTTGCAACATCAATAGCTTTTTTGGAAACATTGATATTGAAGGCTCCGCAGAGCCCCTTGTTAGAGCCGATCACAACAATAAGCACTTTTTTTACCTCCCGGTGAGAATAAAAAGGAGTTTCGCGGTGTGGCAGGCACATCTGCAGGTGGTTAAGAATTTCATGAAGTTTAAAGGCGTAGGGCCTCATCTGCATAATGGCATCCTGAGCCTTTCTTAATTTAGCTGCAGATACCATTTTCATGGCATTGGTAATCTGTTTTGTTGATGAAACAGACTCTATACGTGTACGGATCTCTTTAAGGTTAGCCATTATTTATGCACATTCTTATCAACTCAGGGTTTTATTTATAACGAACCTTTCCACAACTTCAAGGGCTGCCTGTTCAAGCTGTTTTATCACATCCTCATTCCATAAGCCAGTTTTAATATCTTCCAGCATATCCGGCCTGGTATTATCCAGGTGGTTAAGGAAATCTTCTTCAAATTTTTTAATGCTCGCCATGGGGATTTCATTTAAAAATCCTTTTGTTCCGCAATAGATGATAGCTATTTGTTTCTCCACCGGCATCGGAGCGTATTGATTTTGTTTCAGTATTTCAACGTTTCTGGAGCCTTTATTTATTACAGCCATGGTTGCCGGATCAATATCCGAACCGAATTTGGAGAATGCCTCCAGCTCCCTGTATTGTGCCTGATCCAGTTTAAGGGTTCCGGCCACTTTTTTCATTGAGTTTATCTGGGCCTTTCCTCCGACCCTTGATACCGAAATTCCTACATTTATGGCAGGTCTGATTCCTGCATTAAAGAGGTTACTATCAAGAAAAATTTGTCCGTCCGTTATGGAAATAACATTAGTAGGTATATATGCAGAAACATCACCGGCCTGTGTTTCAATAATTGGCAGGGCAGTAAGCGAGCCTCCGCCCCTGACTATTGGTTTAAGAGCGTCGGGAAGATCATTCATTTGGGATGCTATTTTATCCGACTGGATTATTTTTGCCGCTCTTTCCAGCAGTCGGGAATGAAGATAAAACACATCTCCGGGGTAAGCTTCACGTCCGGGTGGACGTCGAAGCAGCAATGAGATTTCCCGGTATGACACTGCCTGTTTTGAGAGGTCGTCATAAATTATCAGGGCCGATCTTCCGGTATCCCTGAAAAATTCCCCGATAGCGGCTCCCGCAAAAGGTGCATAGAACTGCAGGGCAGCAGGATCAGAGGCAGTGGCAGCTACTATTACAGTGTATTTCATTGCCCCTTTCTCTTCAAGGATTCTTGCTATTTGGGCTATTGTAGACCCCTTTTGACCTGTAGCAACATAGATGCAGTATACAGGTTCTCCCTTGTCGTAAAATGATTTCTGGTTGATTATAGTATCTATTGCTATGGCCGTTTTGCCTGTCTGACGGTCACCAATTATCAGCTCCCTTTGTCCGCGTCCTATGGGGATCATTGAATCAATGGCTTTTATCCCCGTCTGCAAAGGCTCAGATACGGGTTGCCTGTATATTACTCCCGGTGCCTTTCGTTCAAACGGCAGCTCATAAAGGTCACCTGCGATACTTCCTTTACCGTCAATAGGATCACCCAGGGTGTTTATAACACGTCCGATCAGTCCCTCGCCTACATCAAGGCTGGCAATCTTTTCGGTTCGCCTGGCAATATCTCCTTCATTGATTGTTTCTGCATTTCCCAGCAATACAGCCCCAACATGATCCTCTTCCAGATTAAGTACTATTCCTTTTACACCCGATTCAAACTCTATCAGTTCATTTGATTTTACATTGGAAAGTCCGTAAAGCCTTGCTATTCCATCACCTACCTGGAGTACAGTTCCTACTTCTTCATGCTCAACCTTTAAATTAAAACCTTCAAGCTGTTGTTTTATAATTTCTGATACTTCTCCTGGTTTTAAATCACTCATGGAATAAAATATTTAATTGTTTATTATCAGGTCTTTTTTATAGTTTGTTCCCTTACCTGTCCGGTTAATTCCTTCTTCAGCCTCTTTAATTCCGTTGCCAGAGATGCATCATAAAGATCATCATCTGACTGGATCATGAATCCTCCCAAAATGGATGGCTTAACCCTGGTATTAAGTTCATACCTGATATTATGTTTTTGTCCGAAGATACTGCTTATTTTTTGTTTCAATTCTTCATCAACATCAATAGCTGCGGTAAGCACAAGTGTTTTAATACCGGCATCCGCTTTTTGCAAAGTAAGAAAATTTCTGAATATACCGGGAAAATATTGCTCACGTTTTTTACTGATAACCAATTCAATAAATGCCAAGGAGGTCTCCGTAAGCTGTCCCCTGAATTGTTTATGAAAAAGATCCTTTTTATCCTGCATCTTGATTATCGGACTTCTCAACCATGGAATAATATCTGGGATATTTTCAAAAAATGCCGATAGCTGTTTGACATCTTCCTCCAAATTTTCCATTATTCCCTTTTCTTTCCCGAGAAGGAAAAGGGCCCTTGCATACCTGACCGGGATTTTACTTTGATTCATAGTGGGATATGATCAATTTAATTTAAATTCATCAAGCAGGCTATTCATTAATTCTTTCTGAACAGAATCATCCGAAAGTTTTTTCCTGAGAATTTTTTCGGCAATTTCGACAGATAATGATGCAATCTGAACCTTAATCTGGTTTATAGCAGCGACCTTTTCTTCTTCGATCAGTTTTTTTGCTGCTTCTACTATCTTTTTTGCCTCTTCCTCAGCTTCCTTCCTGGCTTCAGTGGTAATTTGTTCTTTAATCTCCCTGCCCTGCTTTATCAACTGGTCCCTTTCAATTTTTGCCCCGGAGATTATTTTATCAGATTTAATCTTGACGTTAGCAAGTTCATTTTTTGCTTCTTCTGCATTTTCAAGTCCGTCGCGAATATTATCTTCACGTTCCCTAAGTGCCTGAACGATGGGTTTCCATGCAAATTTTTTCAAAATAATAAAAACCAGCATGAAAGTAACCAGCATCCAGAAAAAAAGCCCAAAATCAGGTGTTATAAGATCCATTGATTATTTTGCTTTATGCTATTAATAAAAAATCCTATCTCCATTCTTCATGATTAAAGTATGGTATATAATGGGATTTGCAACAGGTTGTCAAGAACTCCTTGTAAATTTGATGTTTCCTGACTCTCTCTTGCCTCGATCTGCTTCGGGGTTTTTTTAATTACATGAAAAGAACCAGGAGGCACACAACGATTGCGAAAAAAGCTACCCCCTCAATCAGTGCTGCAGCAACAATAAGGTTCGAGCGTACATCACCGGCTGCCTCGGGTTGGCGGGCAATTGCTTCAAGTGCTGTGACACCAATTTTACTTATACCGTAACTTGCTCCCAGCAGGCAGATACTTGCTGCAAATGCGGCTCCGATTTTTGAAACAGTTGCAGCCCAGGCCACTTGTAAAATAATAGTTAATGCTAACATAATTTTGAGTTTTTAGGAAAAAGAATAATTATTTGGTTGAAATTTATTATTGATATTTAATTATATTTAATGTCCGTCTTCAACTGCTGCTCCTATAAAAAGTGACGTGAGCAGGGTAAATACATATGCCTGGATAAGGGCTACCAGCAACTCCAGGAAGGTGATGAAGATCCCAAAGCCTACTGCTAATACAGAGCCGCCATATCCAAAGGCAGGGGATACTTGTCCGAATATGAAAATCAGGGTGAAAAATCCCATGGTAATAATATGTCCTGCTGTAATGTTTGCAAAAAGACGAATTGCCAGAACAAAAGGTTTTGTGAAAACACCAACCAGTTCTATTATTGGCATGATGGGTATAGGCAGTTTCAAAAAAACAGGTACGTGGGGGGTATTAAAAATATGTTGCCAGTAGTGCTTGTTCCCACTCAGGTTGATTGCCAAAAAAGAGGTTAGTGCCAGTCCCAGGGTAACAGAAATATTCCCGGTAACATTGGCTCCCATTGGGAAGATGGGTATAAGTCCGAGCATATTGTTTATCCATATAAAGAAAAAGAGTGTAAGAAGATATGGAAGAAAACGTTCATGTTTGTTTCCGCCTATCGCCGGTTTAACAATATCATCTATGACAAAAATAATAAGAGGTTCAAAAAGGCTTTGGATTCCTTTTGGTGGATTAAGCGGATCTCTTCTGTAGCTTTTGCCAATGGTCAGGAATATGGCCAGCATGATAAATGCGGCAAAAAACATTCCGAACACGTTCTTTGTAATTGACAGATCAATTGGCCTGGTTGCATAGGGGTCAGATAAGTCATCGCCAGTTGCAACCACTATCTTCCCTTCATTGGGACCTGCGAGTGCAATTCTGAATCCCCTGTAAGTAGCCTGGCCGTGGTCAAATTTACTGGAAAGGAAAATATTCAAACCTTTTTCCCGTGTATAAACGATTACCGGCAGCGGAACACTGTAGTGCTTCCCGTCAATGTCGAACAGGTGCCAGTCGTATGCATCGCCAATATGATCAAAAATAAAATCTCCCGGTTCAAAGGGAACCTTGTCAACAGCCAGGTCAATTTCCACATCTAATTGAAAGGGGGCTGGTGAAATATCGTAAGAATCCTGATTACCTGCAGCATCAGATTGTTGTCCGGCAAACAATGCAGGACCCAATACGAACAGTAATGCCCGGAATAAATTTAACGAGAGTTTCAAGTTCTAACGATTAGTTTTTAAATAATCAAAAAAACAAATGTAGTTATCTTTTACGGCCGGATTATGAATTAGGTTACCTTTTTTTCAGGTAAAAACTGAGATTGTAAATATCAAATATTGAGTATAAAATATAACAAGCCATAAAAGTCAGGATAAAAGTCAGGATGTTTTCATTTACATTTATCAGGTAAATGATGATAAATGTAAGATGGATCAATACCTTACCCCATCTTATAAGCAGGTAACGATTATTGAATTCACCGGTTTTTTGCATATCGGTTTTTGAAAGGACTAAACGCCCACCAATTGTCAAAATCATAAAATAGAGGACAAGCAGGTAAAATACCGGTATAGAATACTCGCTTAAGACGGTGTTGAAAAGTATGAATCCGGTTAAAAATACCAGTGCTGAGAACACAAAAACCGATATGATGAATTTAAAATTTTTTGACATCACATTATTGTGAATTTGCAGGATACAACTTATGAATACCTGCCAAAGTAAACAATAATTATGTATTTAAAAAACCCCGGTAATATAAATACCGGGGTTTTTTAAATTTTATATAAACTCTTAACTATTTTTTTTCAATACCTGAGAATTTTTCATTCTCAACGGGAGAAAAAGAATCTTTATTATTCATATTGCAGGTACCGGTAAATTTTGCTCCGGGCTCGATAGCAAGTTTGTTTGTAACTATGTCTCCTGAAATAAACGATGAGGGTTTTAGGGTAAGCAATTCCGAAATAATAATTTTCCCCTCTATTTTACCTGATATATCTGCATGTTTGCAACTTACTTCTCCGTTAGTCTTTCCCGTTTCTCCTATGACAACTTTTCCTTTTGTCTTAAGGTTTCCATTTAAAGTACCATCGATTCGTATATCGCCATTACAGGTAACATCCCCTGTTATTTCAGTTCCTGAACTAATAAGGTTAATTACATTGGGGTCATCATCATTCTTCTTTGCCATTTTATTCAGGGTTTTTTATTAAATTTATTAAAAATATCGGGTATTGCTAATTAATAAATGAGTTGGAAAAATAATAAACATTATACAATAATGTAAAAAGTCAAAATTTATTGTCCACTCCGGAACATTTTTTGAAATTATTATTTGAAAATTTCTTTGAACTTGTTCATCAGGTCTGCCTCAACCACATCTTTTGTATGAATAAGCATGTTTTTGATTGCTGTTGCATTGGATATGCCGTGGCCAATTATAACCGGCTGATTTACACCAAGTATTGGAGTTCCTCCATAATTTTCGAAATTAAAACGTTCAAAGAAACTGTCCTCTATCTTTCTTTTTTTTATCAGTTTATAAAAAGCTTCGGCTTCCTTAAGGATTACATTTCCAACGAATCCATCGCAAACTATAACATCAGATTTTCCTTCATCAAAAATCTCGTTACCCTCAATATTCCCTGAAAAATTAAGATCGTCGACATCCTTCATAAGTTCATAGGCTGCCTTTGTAACCAGATTGCCTTTTTCTTCTTCTGCCCCAAGATTAAGCAGACATACCTTTGGATTATCCACCTGGAAAACATACTTTGAATAAAGAGAGCCGAGTAGTCCGTACTGGTATAGTACATCGGGCCTGCAGTCGGGATTTATTCCAACATCAAGAAGGGTGGATGATGGGCCGGATACACTTGGAACCTGTGCGGAAATAGCAGGACGGATTATTCCAGGTATTGATTTTACCATAAACATTGCACCTACCATCATGGCTCCTGTGTTACCGGCACTTGCAAAGGCATCTATTTTGCCGGAAGT
Organism: Bacteroidales bacterium; assembly: GCA_007132225.1. Taxonomy (GTDB): domain Bacteria; phylum Bacteroidota; class Bacteroidia; order Bacteroidales; family PUMT01; genus PXAP01. The sequence continues at coordinate 23,486 of SLPB01000106.1, forward strand.
TAGAAGCTTAAAACCTGCAACTATGCTGGAATTTTGTTTTTTTGAAAAAGCTTTGGCAGGATTTTCGCCCATTCCAATAACCTCATCGGTATTCACTATTTCAAATACTGAATGATCAAACTTTTCCCGGTTGGTTATCTCAATGATCTTTTTTTCATCTCCAATAAGAACAATCTTTATATTGCCAGTAATGGATTTGACTGCCTCGATGGCTCCCATGACAGTTGCTTCGGGGGCGTAATCGCCTCCCATCGCGTCAAGTGCTATCCTCATATTTATTTCAAAATTATGTTATGAAAAGATATTTACACTATGTTTGAAAAGGAGTATATATTATGGGTTAAGCAGATACTTCCTTTTCAATGGCAAGCTTGCCCCTGTAATACCCGCATTCCCCGCAAACCCTGTGATATTCCACAGTTGATCCGCAATTCTGGCAGGCCATCATAGTTGGTGCTGTTGCCTTATAATGTGTTCTTCTTTTGTCTCTCCTGGTTTTGGATATTTTTCTTTTCGGATGTGCCATTTCGCAGTAATATTTTGGTTAGTAAGTGCAATTGTTGATTAGTTTGTCCGGGTTATTGCTATTTTGTAAACAGGATTAAATTCTGATCCCGGATAAAATGATTTATTTGTAGAATATTTAATTCTTCTTGTTAATATTTTTTAGGGATTCCCATCTTGGATCCGTTTCACCTTCAGTTCTCCTTGTCCTGTGCTCTTCGAGCTTATCTATCATATCTTTGTCGCACATATCAACCCCAATGTCATTTTTTTCATGTACCCGCTTAATTGGAAGGTTCAGGCACATACTTTCAATAAAGTAATCAGCCAGGTTGATATTTTTTTCATGCCTTTCAAGATAAATTACATCAGCCTCATTCTCCCTTTCTTCCTGTACAAATTTAATAACAAGCGAACTTCTAAAAGTTAGAGGTGCATCGAACTCTTCAAGGCATCTGTCACATATAACCCGCACGCTTCCTGAAAAGGTGAAGTCCAATGACAGGAATTGGTCCTTTTTGTCCAGTTCAACATTGATCTCCATATCTCCTCCCCGAAGTTCAGGATTTCCAAAGTGGCCGAAAAACCGGTTGTCCAGGATGAAGTTAAAATGATGGACTCCTGTTTTAAGGCCTTTGAACACTATACCATATTGTTCAATATTATTGGCCATTGTAAAAAAATGATCGTGCAAAAGTATAAATTAATATTAGAATAAAAAAGGAAATTCTCAGGAACTATTGCCGGAAAAACAGCAGGTTACTTTGTGCCGGAAGTAATCTGGAAAATGCAAATAACCGGTCAGGTCATTTCCGGAACAAAGGGAAGCAGGAAGCCATTTTAGCTTATGTTTGCCAGCCCAGTTCAATTGCCAGATATTTTTCAAGCTTATCTACAAAATAATCATCCTTTCTGAGTACTTTTCTTGCACCGCTTTTAATCATAACTTCACTTGTTTGGTCATTAGTATATGCAGAGAGAATAATAACAGACAGAGCTTTATTCTTTTCAAGTAATTTTTGTAAAGTTTCCAAACCATCCATTGCTGCCCCGTCTTTTTCATTCAGTACATAATCCAGTACTACCAGGCAGGGGTCCAGGTGCATGTTTTTCAGGCATTCCTCACCTGATAAAAAAGTCTTGACAATATATCCGTTCTTTCCCTGAAAAACGTATTCCAGCAGGTTTAGAATGATTTTGTCATCATCAACCATAAAGATCAATTTATTAGTCTCCTGCATTTTAAAGTATGAATTATGAACTGTTACTGATAAATTTTTATTAAAGCAGTAACACTGAGATTTTATAAAATCTATGCAAATTGGTAAATATATGGGAAAGTAGCAAATTAAGTTTTACGATCAAATTGGTGAAATTTGTCTCAATGTACCCGTGCAGGTCTTATAACAACTAAGTTCAGGACTTTTTTCGTGTAATGTATTTGCATATGTTTTGTATCTTTATATCTTGGGTTGGTAGTTTTTTAAACTTTTAAATGATCAAGTGATATGATAAAAACTGTAGAACTATCCAGGTTGTTCAGAACTGACGAGGTTGAAACTACTGCTTTAAATAAGGTGAGTCTGGAAATTAAAACCGGGGAATTCACCGCTGTCATGGGCCCGTCTGGTTGCGGCAAATCCACTCTGCTGAATATAATTGGATTACTGGACAATCCTACCTCCGGGGAGCTCTATTTTAATGGAACTGAGGTTTCTTCCTATCCTGAAAGAAAGCGCACCAATCTTCGTAAAGCTAATGTAGGTTTTGTTTTTCAGAGTTTCAACCTTATTGATGAGCTTACGGTTTTTGAGAATATTGAGCTTCCCCTTCTTTACCTTAAATTTCCATCATCAGAAAGAAAGAAAAAAGTTGAATCCGTGCTGGAAAAAATGCAGATTGCCCATCGCCGGAAGCATTTTCCCCAGCAACTTTCCGGAGGGCAACAACAGAGGGTTGCCATCTGCCGGGCTGTGGTTTCCGGTCCGTCTCTGATTCTTGCTGATGAGCCTACCGGAAATCTTGATTCGGCCAATGGTGCGGAGGTGATGAACCTTCTTGGGGAATTAAATGGTGAGGGGACTACAATAGTAATGGTTACTCACTCACCCTCTGATGCTGAATACGCAAACAGGATAATACATCTTTTTGACGGCCATGTTGTAACCGAAAATATAAAGAAAATGCTTTAGGAATGGCACTGAAAGGGAAAAAACATATTTCTGCCGGGGAACCCCCGGGAATATCCTGGTTTGTCTTTTCAGTAATTAATAAAGATCATCCTCATCCGGATCATCTTCCAGATCCTCATCAAGATCCTCGTAAAGATCTTCCGGAACTTCATCAATGAAGTCAAATTTATCATCTTCAAATTCCTCGATTTCATCAAGGAATTGTGTTCTTTTAGATTTTTGTTTTTTAATGGGAGTAAGCTTATGCTTCTTTTTCCCTTTCAAGAAATCGTTGTCTTCGCGGAGGGCGCCAGACGATTTTTTAGGTTTCATTTTTTAGAATAGAAAAATATTTAGTTATTATTTGACAATACAATTTTACTCAATTTTTTAAAAAAAACATATACCAGATAAATTTTTATTTCCAATAACTAAATATATTTTATTTTATTTTATTGCCGGGGATAAATGTTTTAAAGACCCGAAATAAATGGTATTTTTATAATTTCGCAGGAAATGTTATTGATTCCCAATACTAAATTACAAAATGTCTGTATTTACGGTTACTTATTTTACTCTTTTTATCATTATCGCGATTGGGTTTCTCATTGGCCGGATAACAATAAAAGGAATATCCCTTGATATATCTGCAGTCATTTTTGTTGCACTTCTATTTGGCCATTTTGGAGTTGTTATTCCCGCTGAATTTCAGGAGGTTGGACTCGTGCTTTTTGTGTTTACTGTCGGAATACAGGCAGGGCCCGGCTTTTTCCAGTCCTTTCGTTCAGCGGGAGCATCCCTTATTTCTGCTGCTCTGTTGCTTGTTATTATTGCCACGGGGACAACTGTTTTTGCTGCATGGATATTCAATCTGGATTTTGATCTCGCCGTCGGGCTCTTTACCGGGGCGCTCACCAGTACGCCCGGATTGGCTGCAGCAATTGATTCCACCGGTTCTCCAATGACATCCATCGGATATGGTATAGCCTACCCTTTCGGGGTTATTGGAGTAATATTATTTGTCAAACTGCTTCCCCGCCTGATAAATGTAAGTGTGGATGAGGCAGAGAAGGAAGTCAGGAAGGACCTTATGGAAAGATTTCCGGAGGTGCATAGTAGTCATTTTGTAGTTAAAAATGATAATATTGACGGCAAAACAATATCTGACCTTAAAATCAGAAGCATGACCGGGGCAAGTATTTCCAGGGTCATGTCCGGGGGTAAGGCAAAAACTCCCTCTCCCGATACCGTCCTTCATAAGGAAGACCTGGTCAAAGCAGTGGGTACCGTGGATGCCCTTAAAAAAATTCAATATCTTATAGGCTGTCCTACCAACCGGCAAATCCCTCTTGGAGAAGATTACGAGGTTCATTCCATACTGGTTACCAACAAAAAAGTTGTGAATAAGACTATCGGGGAATTGAATTTATTTGCAAATTATAATGCCACCATAACCAGGATAAGAAGAAGCGGAATAGATATAGTCCCAAGCGATGAATTTCATATACGGTTTGGGGATAAGCTTCTTGTTGCCTCCAACAAGGACAACATGAAGGCAGTGACTAAAATTTTTGGGAATCAGAAAAAAAAGCTGTCCGATACAGATATGTTTCCAATTGCTGCCGGAATAGTCCTTGGGGTGCTGGTAGGCAGACTGGAAATTGGCTTTTCTGATAATATAATCTTCAGTCCCGGATTAGCCGGAGGAGTATTGATTGTTGCCCTGATCCTGGGTAACCTTGGTAAGACCGGTCCGGTTATGTGGACAATGTCTGCTGCTGCAAACCAGCTTATCCGGCAGCTGGGTCTGCTTTTTTTCCTTGCCGCAATCGGAACCCAGGCTGGGGCGCATATTGCCGAAACTTTTCGTGAGCAAGGGATCCACCTGATTTTTGCAGGAATGATCATCACTTTCCTGCCGATGATAGTTTCTGCTTTGGTTGCACATTACTATCTGAAGATAAATCTGCTTGCCCTTTTCGGTGTTATCACCGGTGGAATGACCAGTACACCCGGGCTTGCTGCCATCGACCCGATGACCGAAAGTAATGCTCCCCAAACTGCCTATGCAACAGTTTATCCTGTTGCCATGGTTTTATTGATCATATTTGTACAGATGCTTGCAAGATTTTAATGTTCAGTCAGTTGGGCCGCGTCGAAAGTTCTGAGCATCAAAAATATTTAGTCGATTAAACCGCACCGAAAGTTCTGAGCATCAAAAAAATTTAGTTACCGTATGTAAATTCTGATTGTTTTTCATCTTCCGGCTCCTTCTTCAGAACAGTATGAATTCCGCGCCGGCTTTCAGTATAATCCTTATCAGCATGAGCGGCACTGATAAGTTTTTCAATTTCTTTTGCGATACTTTCGAATTTTAGGAAAGGAAATAAACCCGGGGCAAGGTTTGCAACCGGCTGATATAGCATCGAGTTCTCAACCTGATTTGAAGGCAGGAAATCATGTCTTTCATCGAAGGCATTTATAATTACAAGAAGCACACTTAAAATAAGAGCCATTTTTAATACTCCAAATACACTGCCCAGCAAACGGTTCATAAATCCCAGTGCTATGGCATCAAGCAACCTGCTCAGCATATAAGCGGCTATATTGATACCAATAGCTATAACCAGGAATGTTATTGTAAAGGATACAAGATGCATATAGGGAGATGATGCCTGCAGGGTATTTACAAGCAAGTCTGACACGATATCTGAAAACCTGACTGCGCCCCAGATCCCTATAATAAGTGCGATGAAGGTGGCAACCATAACTATCAGTCCCCTGCTGAAACCCCGGTATGTTGACCAGGCAAGAAGGATTACAATTATGGGATCAAAATAGTTCAAAATTGTATATAAAAATCATCTTTTCAGTATAATTACAGGTGGTAAATATAACCAATATCTGTTTTTAAAAGTATCCGGGAAAACTATTTTACCCTGTATTTTTGTTACAACGGCAATTATCATTACTTTTGCAGACGATCTTGAAAGTTTCCCGGACAGGTATCCGGGAAGTCAATAAAATGATTTAATTTATTGTCCGGAACCACTTTTTGGCCTCATAGTTCAATGGATAGAATAGCGGTTTCCTAAACCGTAGATCCAGGTTCGATTCCTGGTGAGGCTACTCCTGAAATTGCAGACCGCTGTAAATCAAAAGATTGCAGCGGTCTTTTCTGTTTTTGCATGGAATGTGGTAAAAAAAAGGCGTCGGGAGAGCATCTCAGTAGACTA
>SLPB01000084.1 GCA_007132225.1 Bacteroidales bacterium
CATGGGAAAACGACAAAACGCTGTTTGACTATCTTGTCCTTAATACCAACCCTGATTATGTGAGTTTTGAAATTGATCTGTTGTGGACGATCCATCCGGGGCAGGATCCCGTGGAGCTGCTGGAAAGATACCCCGACCGCTTCAGGCTGATGCACCTGAAAGATTTGCGCAAAGGTGTGATTGGTAACCTTTCGGGAAGCACTCCAAAAGAAAATGATGTTGTACTTGGAACAGGACAGGTTGATTTTCCCGCGGTACTCAGAGCTGCTCAAAACACTAACATTGAGTACTATTACATTGAAGATGAAAGTCCTGATGTAATTGAACGAGTACCCCAAAGCAGGGAATATATTATAAGCCTCACCAAATAATTCCGTACCTGAACCCTTCTAAAAACCGGGAACAGTGTCCCGTTAAGCTATAATAAACGAGAACAGATATCTCGTCAGCAAGGTTATAAGGAGGACAAACAAGAGGTTAAGCCAGGTGCCAGCCCTCACCATTTGAGGGATTGTAAAAACACCACTGCCATAAACGATTGCATTCGGAGGCGTGCCAACGGGAAACATAAAAACACAGCTGGCAGCAACAGCAACAGGAATTGCCAGTTGAAGCGGGTCCTCTCCCATACCTATTGCAACTGACCCCATTACAGGTAAAAATGCTGCTGTAGTGGCAGAGTTACTTGCCAGGTTAGTGAAAAGAATCACGACCAGAGTTACAATTAATATAACCGTAATGAACGGCCAGCCTTCGAGACCGGTAAAATAGCTTCCGATCCACTCGGCAAGTCCGGTTCTCTGAATTGCCCCGGCCAGAGTAAGACCACCTCCGAACAAAATAAGGATACCCCAGGGCAGTCCGGAAGTAGCCTTCCATGTCAGAAGAAATCTTCCCTTTTTCAAATTCACAGGAATCAGAAAAAGCATTATTGCTCCAAAAACAGCAATCCCGGCATCTGACAAACCGGGAAGCCACCTTTCAATAAACGGCCTTATCATCCATAACATGGCCACAAAACCGAAAACTACAGCAACCATTATCTCTCCCCTGCTGAAATCACCCAGACTTTTAACCTCCTTGTGGATATACTCCCTGCCGCCGGGAAGGCTTTTAAACCTTACGGGGAAAGTGACGTATGTCAGAGAATAAAAAATAAGCGGCAGTCCGAGCAATACAACAGGAATACCTATTAGCATCCACTCCATGAATGATATTACAACCCCGTATGCTTCATGCACGAACCCTATAAGCAATGCATTTGTCGGGGTCCCTATAACAGTGCCCAATCCGCCAACATTAGCTGAATAAGCAATTGAAAGCATAAGTGCAACAGCAAAATTATCATACTGCCGGGTATCTTCCGGCCTGTTGTCACCTCTTTTGGTAAGCTCGATGACCGACAATGCAATTGGAAGCATCATCATTGTTGCTGCCGTGTTACTTACCCACATGCTTATTACCGCAGTAGAGATCATGAACCCAAGTATAATACTCCTTGGCCTGGAGCCAATAAGCCAAATGATATTCAGTGCAATTCTCCGGTGAAGGCCCCACTCCTGCATACCTATTGCAAGAATAAAGCCTCCCATGAAAAGAAAGATCATCGGGTTTGCGTATGGAGCAGTTGTTGCCCCAATACCGGAAATATTGAAAACAGGAAAGAGAACAATGGGAAGTAAAGCAGTGACAGGTATGGGAATTACCTCTGCTACCCACCATATCGCCATCAGGATGCCAATGGCTGCAGTATACCATCCCTCCTGACTGAGTTCCCCGGGAGGAGAACTAATTATCATCACCACAAACAGGATCAAACCGATCCCCATGCCGAAAATTTTCCTTATCCCTGAGTTGTCTTTTTTTGAATCAACCATTACAAACGTTTAATTGTCAGTCCGCCATCAACCATAAAAACCCCTCCGGATGAAAACGGAAACGAATCCTTTGCCAGCGCAAGTACGGAAACGGCAACATCTTCTGGCAATCCCCAACGCGGCTGTAAATTAAGTCCCTGATCAATCAGTCTGTCATACTTCTCAACAACTGCAGAAGTCATATCGGTACGGATTACACCTGGCCTGACCTCATAAACCGAAATGTTATATTCTGCCAGCCGGGCGGCCCATACGGAGCTGTGCATTGCAAATCCCGCCTTTGATATACAGTATTCTGCCCTGTTCGGAGAAACTACTGTGGCTGAAATTGAACCTATATTAATTATCTTTCCGGAAAAAGAGCTATCTGCCTGTCTCTTTTCAATCATCATCCCGGCAACTGCCTGCGTGAGAAAATAGGGGCCCTTCAGATTGATTCTCATCACCCTGTCGTAACTCTCCTCTGTAAGATTCAGAGCATCCAGTCTCTCGAGAGGAGCGACTCCGGCATTGTTCACCAGCAGATCGGGTACACCAAACGTTGATACAACCTGCTCCAGTATAGCTTCCCGTTCATCCGGAACACTGATATCTCCGCGGCAATATACAGCTTTTGAACCTTTAGACTTAATCTCCTCCATCGCATGTAAAACTTCACTCTCATTCCTGACACCATTTACGGCAAGGTCATAGCCGTTCTCAGCAAGTTTTATGGCTATTGCCAGTCCTATACCCCTTGAACTTCCGGTAACCAGTGCAATTTTTCTCATAATACAGGTATTATTGTGCATTTAAAAACTCCAACCATAATCATATATCTGACAGTTACATCGTGTCAGCAAGACATATCAAATAATCCGTATCGCGGGCAACTTTCAGAGTTCAATATAAATTCCTTATTTCTATGAGCTGACAGGCGTCGTAATACCATTAAAGAAAGTGTAATAAGTTTCATTACCAACAATTCTCCATAAATAAAGAGCCAGTTCACGCATATGATAATCACCCCACATACTCGATTCGTTGCAAGGTATTTTTCTGCCGGCCGGGATATGATCCCAACCGTTAGGTCTGTGATATACCGAATGCAATAACAATCCCTGATGCTCCTTATCTGTGCTCAGGTATGGCTCCCCAAGCAATGTTCTGCAAACGGTCAGCCCTGCCTGCAGGTATTTCATTCCATCCTCATCCTGATTACGTTCCGATAAATATCTTCCAAGCCGGAGTAATCCCTGTGCGGCAATAGCTGCTGCTGAGCTGTCTACCGGTTCATGATCATTAAAAGGGTCGGCATCAGTGCTTCTGTAATCACCAAGCTTTGGCAGATCTGGAGCTCCTGTATCCCAGTATGGTATTCCGTCCCGTGAAGTATTTTCAATATAGAAATCACATGTAGCCTTAGCGGCCTTTATCATAAATGCTTCGATATGTTGCCTTCCTCCCGAACTTTCCAGCTCCCTGTCCTCTATCAGTTCAATAAACTCCAGCTGCTCAGCAAATCCACACATTGCCCAGGCTAATCCCCTCGTCCATGTCGTAAAGGGAGAATACCCCTGTTGTGATGAAGGACAACGATAATAACCGTCATTAATATTGAATATTGATTCATGTACCGTTCTTCCCCATTCATCATATGAGTCCCTCTCCTCACCATAATAGACGCTGTATCTTGCTGTAGCATCGATATGACTGAGCATTCTTTCAAGAAGGGAGATCTGTTCATCATGCTCAGTAAAAAGAGTATGACCAAGCATATGACTCAGGGCAAGTGCCCGCATTGATCTTATGGTATCAACAAACAATGAATGAGGCCCGTTAAATGAATATACAAAACCACTTCCGCAGGCAGTCTTTGTCCACCGCATTGCCTGTACGGCACCGGTGCATTTCAGAGCCAGATCATAAAAAGAACGTTCCCAATCGCAGGAGTCAATTTTACCCTCTGTGTATAATCTTCTGAGGGCTCCATATGTACTGACATTATTGAATCCATGATCATGTACACCTATATGCGTAATATGCGGAGCCATCAGTTTAAGCGTTGACTCTCTGCCCGTTTCGAGATAAGCCTTCTCGCCGGTAGCATCAAATTGAATTATCTCGCCCCCGAACTGGAAACCCTGCGTCCATTCCGTCCAGCCTCTTGTGGTATACTTTCCGTTTTTGGTAAAAACAGGAGATCCTTTTGTTACATCGTATTCTTTGCGGATCAGTTCGATCTTTTGCCCGGATAACTCCCAGAATCGAATAAGAGAGTCTTTAAGATGCGTGGGACTAATTTGATTCTGTATATACATATTGAAATTGTTAATTATTAAACATTTATAAACTAATATTTCAGTCAACTCTGGTCCGGACTGGCCGGATCTGACCTGCCCGGACCAGAGCAGGTCAGGTCATATTAGATCAGGTATGTTTACCCATACCCTTTTTTTCCAGGATTCAATTGCAAGTTCTGCAAGCTGTACTCCTTTCGCTGCCTCGAGCAAATTCCATCTGAAAGGTTCATTCTTAACAATATATCTCAAAAACAGCTCCCATTGTATCTTAAATGCATTATCGAATATATCATGGGAGGGTAATTTGACCCAGTTATCATGAAATTTCAAAGGATTATCAATATCAGGATTCCAAACAGGCCTGGGTGTTGCAGAATAGGGTTGAATCCACACATCCCTCAGGCCTGCAACGGCTGATCCCTTTGTGCCGTCAATCTGCATTACAAATAAATCATCACGTCGCACCCGTGTTGCCCATGAAGAATTTATTTGTACCACTACCCCATCTTCAAGCTCGAAAATAGCATAAGCGGCATCATCAGCCGTTGCCTGATAAGGTGTGCCATCAGGTTCAAATCTTCTGTCTATATGGGTTGCACCCAGGCAGGTAAGCGATTTAATGGGTTCAAACAAATTATCCAAAACATATCTCCAATGGCAGAACATATCGAGGATTATCCCACCCCCCTCTTCACTTTTATAATTCCATGAAGGCCTCTGAGGTGAAACAGTATCTCCCTCAAATACCCAGTAACCAAAATCAGCCTTTACTGACAAAATTTTGCCAAAGAAACCCTGCTCAATCAGTTTCCTCAGCTTAACCAGTCCGGGTAGCCAAAGTTTATCCTGCACCACACCATGCTTGACACCAGCTTCCCTGGCAATTTTGTACAATTCAACTGCATCAGCTGTATTTTGTGCAACAGGTTTTTCACAGTAGATGTGCTTACCGGCTTTTATGGCCTTCTTCAGGCTCTGATACCTCATGTCAGTTGTCTGAGCATCAAAATATAGCTGGTAATTTTTATCGCTCATCAGAGAATCAAGATCGGTCGTCCAGTTATCTATTCCCGATTCCCGGCTAAGCTGCCTTAGCTTGGCAGGATTACGGCCCACAAGGACCGGACGGGGAACAATCACCTCATTATCTGACACATTTAATCCTCCCTGTTTAAGTATAGGGAGGATTGAACGCAATAAATGCTGGTTTTTACCCATCCTGCCGGTGACACCGTTCATAATAATCCCCAGAGAATGTGTTTTAGTTGATATGGCCATAGTCATTCTGTTATTTTATACATGATTATAATATGCATCAAGTATTTTGTTTAAAAAAATATCCTGATCAGTTTTCCAGTAAAGCTCGGAAAAGATCTCCACCTCGTTAAACCCGTCAAATCCTGAATCCTCAACCCATTGTCTGATCTGAGGTATATTAATTATCCCTTCGCCCATAATACCCCGGTCATTTAATACATCAATGACAGGAACTTTCCAGTCACAGATATGAAATGCAAAGATTTTATTTCCCTCGCCACATCTGTCTATCTCCTTTTTAAGATTCTGATCCCACCACACATGATATACATCAACGGCAACTCCAACCCATGGAGAATCAAAATAATCAACAAGATCGTTTGCCTGTGCCATTGTATTGATTGCCGAGCGTGTATCTGCATATACCGGGTGAAGAGGCTCAATTGCAAGCTTGATCCCAAATTCTTCAGCTTTTGGAAGGATTGCTTCGATACCGTATCTGATCTGTTCCCTGGATGAATCCAGAGACTGCCCGGGATCCGCACCGCACACAAGAACAACCATAGGAACGCCCAGATCAGAAGCTTCATCAAGAGCTGCCAGGTTATCGGCAATGGCGAGTCTTCTTTTTTCCTTATCGACAGATGGGAAGAATCCTCCCCTGCAAAGCGATACGGCATTTAAGCCTGAATCTTTTATAAGCTTACCCGCTTTTACCGGGCCTATATCAGAATATGCCTCTCTCCATACTGTAATTCCGCTCACATTTAATGAGGCATATTTATAGACTGCATTTTCAAAATCAAGTGGTTTTGTAGTAATCGTATGAATACATAATCTTGAAAGGTCTGCCGGACTCTTTATTGTCATAAATTAAATCATATTTGGAAATAGTTTTTCACGCATTACATCCGGATTTAAATGTGAAACCCGCATCAGAATATGTCAGACAAAACAACATGAATTTTACATCAGGTACACATTGCTATACGAACAAAATAGTGCATGTAAAATCGACCGTAGGTCAACAAAAGCATGCGGGCTCCATGTGTTTAAAACACTAAAAATAAATAAAATTATGCTATTCACATGGCTTTTTATAAATTTACATTGATCAAAAATTTTACAAATAAATAAACTGAAAACAAAAAGTTTTTATGGTGATTTTAATAACAGGAATCAGTAAGGGACTCGGCAGTGGTATTGCATCCTATTATCTTGAAAAAGGACACACAGTTTACGGCATAAGCCGCAGCAGAAATGAAGATCTGGAAAAATACAGAAATTTTCATTTTCTATCGCTTGATCTTTCTGATTTCAATGCAATAGAGAAAAACCTTTCCGGATTCATCAGGGAGCCGGGGCACTATGACCTGGTTATTCTTAATGCCGGGATCCTGACCGAGATCAAAGATCTAAAGGATTGTAGCCTTGAAGAGATAAAGAAAGTCATGGATATAAATGTCTGGGCAAATAAGCTGGTGATCGACCTGCTTTTTTCGAACATTGGCCATATATTACAGATAGTTGCAATTTCATCAGGAGCTTCAGTTTATGGCAACAGGGGCTGGAATGCATATTCAGTTTCGAAAGCTGCCCTTAATATGCTCATAAAACTTTATGCCAGGGAAAATGAGGATACACACTTTTCCTCGATGGCTCCTGGCCTAATTGACAGCGGAATGCAAGAATATATTTTCTCTCTGCCTGATGATCCCAGATTTTCCTCGATAAGAAAATTAAAAGAGACAAGGGAAAGCGGACAGATGCCGACACCGGCTGAAGCAGCACAGATACTTGCCTTGTCAATTGAAAAAGCACGGAATGAAGAAAGCGGGAGCTTTTTGGATGTCAGGGAAATGGGTTAATAATCAGCTTATTTCCTTTCTTCATTATAGATAAGAACAGGTAATTGTGTCTTTTTAGCTATTTTTTCAGACCTGCTGCCATGTAACAGCCTGTCTATAAACCCCTTGTTCTCCCGCAAAAGAACAATAAGGTCTGCATCAATCATTAGTGCAAATCTATGGATCTCATCCACAAGGGGTTCTCCCTTCTGTTCAGGTAATACCTTGAGCGAGATATTGGCATAACCGGTCTCCTTTCTTATCATCGCAGCAAAACCTTCCCCCTTTACCTTTTCTTCAAAATCAGGATCCGATGTAATATGTATGGCTGTTATACCGGCCGGGAATTTAGAGGCAAACCCGGCAAGAGTTTTCATGTTGGGTATATCCTCCTCGTGATAATCGGTGGCATACATAATCTCTGAGAACGGCTTGTAGGTAATGCCTTCCGGAACGATCCATATCGGGCAACTGATCCTTCTTATTATTTCAACATTTCCGGAATGCTCAGATAACACAGATTTCTCCCTCGGTCCGCTAAGCATTACCGCACTAACATTCTTGGACCGGCAATATTCCTCAATGATATCCGGATGTGCACCAACCTTAACTTCGAATTCAAGCAAAGGCAGATCAGGATCGGAGGCATTCAGTTTGCTTACCTGAAGATCCAAATGATGCTTCATTTTGTCAATTTCATCATCTATCTCTTTTTGATTCACTGTTACTGCAGCACCTAATCCACCAGGAAAACCCAGAGGGGTTGCAGGAGGAGTAACAATATGAAGATATTTCACGGTAAGCTCCATTTCTCTTGCAACATGAGCTGCATATGTCATAAATAACTGTGCCTTTGAAGGAGATATAACATTAACAAGTAATTCTTTCATAATTAATTATTTAATCCACGTTATTGATCTTTTAAACTTTACCACATTAATATTTTTTCATTACTTCGGTTTTACATACAATTAATCATTTTTTTATCTTAGTGAATTAACTTATATCATTTTAGTATTTAATTACAAGACCTGTACCGTTTTTACCTTCCCTCCATATGAGTTTATTAATCAAGATCTTGCAGAAATACGACCCAGGCCAAATATGCTGTCCGCCAAAAACGAGTGTGTAAAAACTCCCCACATTAAGATAATTTTTTAAGAAGGTCAATTACATGTTCCTGGTTTTTAATAATATATTTTGCATCAGTCTGCGTCATACCAACCTTAATTGAATAAGCATTTTCAGGAAGAGCCCTGAAAAGAAGCTCATCACTCCACCCTGCACCAACTGCAAGCATGAAATCATAGTTCCTGTTATTCAGCCAGTGCCTGGCCAGATCACCTTTATTGATGCCCGAACTGCTTATCTCAAGTACATTCCTTCCGTGAAAAACCTGGATATCCAGATTTGCCGTAATACTAATGAGGTGGTCATTTAACTCCTTTGCAATGAATGATGCCTGCTCAATATCCGATTTATGATAATGCCAGCTTAATGAATAATCCATTTCTTTGATCTTGGAACCCGGAAGCCTGTCGGCATAAATCTCCAGTATAGGAATAATATCCTTTTTCCACTCACCGGTAAGATGTTTAAGTTGGGTCCATTTATCCGACCCGTAATCTTTAATCCATGAACCATGTTCGGCTGTAAGATTCAGGGGCATATGCCCAAGCCACTTTTCAAGGTCTTCCTTGCTGCGGCCGCTTAATATCACAATATCCGGATCTGTCTTTCCCTTTAAAGTTACCATTAGCTCCAGCAATTCTTCATTTGGACGGGCGGAATTTGGATTGTCGGTCAACGGGACCAAAGTACCGTCATAATTTACAATAATCAATTTCCTGCCTGCATTTTTGTAATCACTCACAATTCTGTTGATGATCTCATCACTGATGAACTTGTTCTTAAATGCATAATCAGAGATATTCCTTATCTCTGTCAGTGAATCAACAAAATCAGATGCCCACCGGGTAACATCATATCTTTTAAGCCTGAGCTGCATTGTTTCATTCCTTCTTACCTGCTCCACCTCAGATATCCCAAGTGCCTCCTTTACAGACTCTGCAATTTCATCGATGCTGTTCGGATTAATAATGATACTTTCACTTAGTTCTTTGGAAGCACCGGTAAATTCGCTTAAAATCAAAACACCCTTCTTGTCATCTCTGGATGCAATGAATTCCTTCGCAATCAAATTCATGCCATCGCGTAAAGGAGTTAACAAAGCAACATCACTGATCCTGAAAAGAGATATAAGGGTTTCATGCGGCAGCGAAGTGTACTGGTAAATAACCGGTGTCCACTTTAAATTTCCATATGTTCCGTTGATGTTCCCGACAAGCTCATCAAGTGATTTTTTTATTTCCTGATAAGAATCAACGCCGGTTCGCGACGGAACAACGATCATGCTCATGTACACCTTGCCATGCCAACGCGGATTGTTCCTGAGAAATAGTTCAAAACCTTTTAACCTGTTTATTATCCCTTTTGAATAATCAAGTCTGTCGACCGAAAGAACCAATTTTTGATTGTCCTTTACCGGAAGATCGGGATGTTGCTCAGGAGTGTCAAG
>SLPB01000011.1 GCA_007132225.1 Bacteroidales bacterium
CACAGCAGTACCGGGTTGTCAGTGAGGGTCATCTCCGAGACCCCTGTTCTTGCATGGTCATATCTCCACATTGGCCAGTCGGTGCTGGCTGTGGACCAGGTATATGAATTTAATACTAACGCAAATAGCAATGAACTGATAAATCTCGAATTTGTTTTCATGCGGTTCGGGATTAACTTTTCGGATTAGAGTTTAAAGCTGACCACTATAGTTTAGTTTGCTTAACATTGTATAATTTGCTCAATAGATACTAGCCCCATTAATTCTCAAATTATCACATCATTATCAATTTCAGCACCCCGGGCTCTTTATGGTGGAAAATAGTTTGTATATAAAATTCGAAGGTCCGGAGATATTTCTGAGTTTATGAACTAATTAAGCTGAACCTTCTGTAAACAAATTTATTAATAATTGACAGAACCGGAAACTTTATCACTTGAAATAATAAGCTTCTTAGCATAAAGAGGTCCCCGGTTATTCCCGCATCAATTCTCCATATCATTTTTTTAAAAATTTCCGGCAGTAAATGAAAAAGGCTAATCTGATAACAGTTGCTAATTGAATGGTTGCCGCATAGTGGTTTGGGCCAGGTGTTCCGGCTTAAAGAAGAGGCAGGCAGTGGTTTGCGTTACCCCTTAATGGAGGGTCAGTTACAGGTCGTGAGTGTCTGTTATTGTTTTTGGTAATCAGGCGAGAGTCAGGTAATTAATCAAAATAATGGTGTTTTTGCAGCCCATTTGTGTGGCTTTGGACCAATCAGTAAAAGCACCTTCAATATCTTTAAGGCAGAATTTAAGCAGGCCTCTTGTACAATAGGCATTGATAATATCGGGGTTTTGTTTTATTTCCAGGTTGAAATCATGAACTATGTCATTTATGGATTGGTATGTGATATCGTTCATGAGCAGTTTGGTGGATTTTTTGTTCTTTGTAATATCTGTTAAGACCTGTCGTGTATATTTCCCTGGAGGAAATGTATTAATAATTCCTGATACGCTAAAGTCTAAAAATTTGTTGCACAAAAGCATGAAAAACCTGAGAGGAGTTTAAAAAAGCCGAAGTTTGTCCGGGTCTGATTTTGGATTCCACTGAATATTCTGCTTTCTCCAAAAAAATATCTTAAAGTATTTGTTTTTTGTCATTCTCAGTTGTGTTATTTTTACTATTTTCGAAACCAGTTACCCCAATCATATATTATGTTTGATTCCAGAGTACGAGATTCAGTCGACGATATCTACCGGGAGGCCGCCGAAATTATCAGAAGTTCATGTTTTAGCTCATTGCTGGAGGAAATACCTAACATGATCATCATCATGAATCCAAACCGGCAGATTATTTATATGAATAAAATGTTTTCCCGGGAAGCTGGTAAAAAGCCGATAATTGACAGCCAGGGCATGAGGCCCGGGGAGTGCCTGATGTGCATTCATGCCTCAAAAACCAGGTTTGGCTGTGGAAATACTGACTTTTGCAAGATTTGCGGATTTGCCCGATCAATTCAAAACAGTGAACGCGGACTCAAGTCCACCGGTGAATGCAATATCACCCTCAAAAAGGGGGAAACGCTTACTTATCGGGTACATACCCAGCCCTTTTCACATAAAGGACGGAGATATATTTTCGCCTATTTGCAGGATATAAGTGATTTTAAAACCAGGCAGTTACTGGAAAATATTTTTTTGCACGATATTAATAATTCAATAACTGCTCTCAATGGTTTGAATGAGATGATAGATGAATTGCCTGTTGATCAGACCAAAAAGATTATCAATGATTTGTCTCTTCGCCTCACCGATGAGGTTCATTCTTACAGGCTTATTACCGAAGCTGAAAATAAGTCGCTTTCCATAATTATCTCGGAAGTGAACCTGGACGATCTGATAGATAATATTATCGAATCGCTGCTTAACATAAGGCATCTTCGCAACCGGAACATAATACATAAAAAATCTGGTTTATCGGTTAACACTGATGAGACACTACTTAGAAGGGTGCTGATCAATACAATAAAGAATGCCCTGGAGGCAAGCAGCGAGGATCAGGAAATTTTAGTTTTTACCACCAGTGAAGAAAACCGTGGTTCTGTCAAAATACGCGTGAAGAGTTATCCCCTTATACCCAAGGACGTTCAGATGCAGATTTTTCAGAGGGCATTTTCGACCAAGGGACATGGAAGGGGATGGGGCACCTATAGTATAAGACTGCTCACCGAAAGATACCTGGGAGGCAATGTGAATTTTGTTTCAGGGGAGAAACAAAGAACAGTTTTCAGTATCAGCATTCCCGATTTGCAGGAAAGCTGATCAAGCCCTGTCTCCATTGTTTGTTGATGGCATTATGTGTATTCCCTCCCATGGTGATTAATACATCCAGGGCATGTATAATAATTAACTGAAGGTATGGAAAGGAATAATGAAAAAAAAAATCCTGTCACCAGTCCGGGATCCGGAAGGAATCCAGAATCCGGGCCGAACAGTGTCCTAAGGTGGATAGAAGTGATGGGCAACAAGCTTCCCCATCCCTTTTGGATGTTTTTATGGATTTGCATCTTCATTGTCGTTCTCAGCGGTATTACAGCACTTCTTGGAGTTAGCGCCACCGATCCTTCCACAGGTGAACTGGTAAGTGCACAAAATTTAATTTCAGGAGAGGGACTGAGGCGGTTCGTCGAGGAGATGGTAACCAACTTTGCTCATTTTGCCCCCTTCGGACTTGTTCTTGTTATGCTTATGGGAGTGTCGGTTGCTGAACAAAGTGGGCTCCTGGCCATCGTTTTGCGTACGGTAGCTTTTGCTGTACCCAAAAAGATTGTTCTACCCGTTATCTTCATTATCGGTGCCTGTGGAAATATTGGATCTGACGCCGGCATTGTGATTGTTCCTCCCATTGCAGCACTTATATTTGCCCAGATGGGATTAAGCCCCATTGCCGGACTTATTGCCGGGTATGCCGGTGCTACAGCGGGTTTTACTGCTAACTTCTTTATTGCAGGGACCGATGTACTGCTTGCCGGGATCAGCACTGAGATAACGGGTCAGATGGTCGGCGGGGAAGAGGTGAGCGCGACAGCGAACTGGTATTTCATGATCGTTTCAACAATTTTCCTGGGGATAGGTGGCGCCTTTATCGCAAAAAAATATACTATCCCCTCATGCAGCCGTTTTGAATATTCAGGGTCAGATGCTATCCAGCCCGGAAACAGCAATCTTACTCCCCTGGAAAGAAAAGGGTTGCGAAGGGCCGGTATCTCCCTGTTAATTTACATCCTTCTGATAGTTTTACTTGTGGCCCCTGAGGGCGCGCCACTTAGAAACCAGGTTACCGGGGGAGTCGTTCCTTCACCTTTTTTACGCGGACTCATACCCATACTGTTTTTCTTTTTCGCCATACCCGGCTATTTTTATGGCAAAACAACCGGAGTAATCAAACAGCCCAATGATGTGCTGAAACAGATGGAGCACGGAATGAAGGAACTTTCCGGATATATAGTCCTTATGCTTGTTGTTGCTCAGTTCATAAACCTTTTTAACTGGTCTAACCTTGACACCATACTGGCCATCGTTGGAGCTGAGTTTTTACAATCCACCGGACTTACCGGTCCACTGATGTTCACCCTCTTTATGATACTTGTTGCTGTGCTGAACATTTTCCTGGGCAGCGGCTCGGCTAAATGGGCGATCTTTGCTCCTATATTCATACCTATGTTGTCACAGCTTGGCTACAGTCCGGCTTTTGTCCAGCTAATGTACCGGGTAGGTGATTCAATTACCAACTGCGTGACCCCTCTTTATGTCTATTTCCCCCTGTTGCTTGGATGGATCCATAAGTACAACAAAAATATAGGTATAGGCACCATTGTATCTTTGCTTGTTCCTTATGCTATTATCCTGTTTTTGATGTGGGTTGTGCTTCTCTTTATATGGTACGGACTGAATCTGCCCATCGGGGTGGGAGAGACCATCCATTTATAAAGTGCAACAAGGCCCTCCCGGGCACGTGAAGTTTTAATTGCTTGTTAGGGTGGGGTTATTGATCAATTACTGGTATCACCCATGTAGCTGTAGCATCTTACCCAGTCTATATCCAGGCTCGTTGGCAGTCCGTTGACTGCTTCCTCACCTGACACTCCCGAGCTGAAAAGGATATACATAGGCTCTTCGGGGATGTAATGCCTTTGAGTTTTAACCACTGTGTTGTTTATTTTCCAGACCATCCTGTCGGGATACCATTCAAGCCGGTAGATAAAGAATCCTTTTGAGAAGTCCAGACCTCCGACCTGATCGGAACTGCTTGTTATATCTTCTGGCTTACCGGGTTTTTCCCGGAAGGAGTTTAGCTCTATCCGCTTTTTATTTTTACCTGAGAACCTGAATATATCAATATGTGGTACCATCTTGTCCGATACCATCCAGAAAGCATGATGTACCGAAGGGGACCGGCGCATTCTTACCTTTGCCTCAAAAGCCCCGTACTGCTGGCGGAAACTCTCTCCTGTATTTATAATACCTGATGTATATTCAAACTCTTTGGGAAAAAAGCCTATAGAAGGGTCCCAGGCCTGACCAGTGACCTTCTCCTTCCTGGTGTAAAGCTTCAGCATGCTATCTTGTATTTCGATGTTATTGCCATCAGTATAAAGATGCTGATCTGAAGCGAGCGAATAGTTGTTTTTCAGAAGTTGCTTGCCCCAGTAAAAGGAAGTCAGCCATTTGTTATTGTCTATCTCTTTGCCTTTAAAGTCATCGAAAAAAGAGAGCTCCCATTTTTTAAGTTCATCAAATTTCCCTGATTTTTTAACTTTATTGTACCACTTGTGTTTTTTTGACTTTTTTATTTGCTGGTATTCGCGCAATTGCTTGTATTCGGGCGACTTTATAAATTTATCCTTAGACTCCATGTACTCTTTGATCTCCCTGAACTCGTCGGAATTTAAGTAGTTTTCCAGTTCATTGAATTTCTTAAGCTCCGGTGAATCATGGATTATCCTGAAGTAGTCCAGGTCTTTTGACTTGCTTAGTTTGAAATAAGCCTTGATCCCGGGAGATTTTTTAAGTTTGCTCAGTTCCTTGTCCTTATCTGCATCCTTACCTGCAGCTAAAAGTTTACGGACCTCTTCGGAGTTATCGAATTTATGAAAATCCGGATAATATTTTGAACTTATAAACCTGAAATATCCCTTGAATTCGGGTGTTTTTTTCATGGACCTGTAGTCCATTAACTTTTCGTAGGCGTCTGTTTTTTTGAAACGCTGATTTTGTATGTATTTTTTACGATCCCTGAAATCCTGTGAAGTGACTATCTCCTCCAGCTCAATGAACCTTTGCGGTTCTTTTGATTCTTCATATCCTAAAAACTCGTCATATTCTTTTTTTAGTGCCATATCCTGGACTTCCATTCTTGATGTTCCAGGTATTAAGCCGAGCCTGGATTTTAGTCCGAACTTGAATTTGAGCATGAAATTTGACATTGTGTTAAGCTTTGGTGTTTTGATAAACTGAGTTAAAGATATAAAAATCTAATATACAATAACCCTTGTATACGGCGAAAATATATAATTTGTTTCGCAACAACCAGGATGAAATTTTAATTCTCCTGGAACATGCAGTTTTGTATTGCTGCTAAAAGTTTTTCCATCTGAAGTGGTTTTATCAGGTAGTTTTCGCATCCGGCCCTGACGCAGCGCTCTTTCTCCCCGTTCATAGCAAGTGCCGTCTGAATAATAACCGGCAGGTCACTTCGTCTTTTTTTGATCTCTACAAGTATATCATAGCCTTCTGCGTCAGGCAGGTTAAGATCCAGAAGTGCCAGTGAAAGATCAGGGTTTTTGTCCACTATCTCAAGAGCTTCACTGCCGGTTTTTGCCCACATTATCCTGGCGCCGGTCTTTTTGAGCATAGCCTCGATAAGATTGTAATTGACCTCCAGGTCTTCAATTATAATGATACTTTTACCTGCCAGCTGCGGATAGCTTATTAATTCCGGCTTATGTCCGGGCATGGTATCCGAAAGCTGAACCTTTTTGTAGGGGATGGTAAAGTAGAATTTTGAGCCTTTACCAATTTCCGATTCTACCCATATGGATCCTCCCAGAAGTTCAGTCAGACTTTTTGATATCGACAGACCCAGTCCCGCCCCCCTGTGCTGACTGGTGCCTGAATCGTCGAGCTGCCGGAAGCGGTTAAATATAATTTCCAGTTTATCCGGGGGTATTCCAATACCTGTGTCGTATACAAAAAACAGTATGTTCCCGTCACTTTGCAGGCTGCATCCAAACTCCACGCTCCCCTGAGTTGTGAACTTCAGTGCATTGCCTATAAGGTTTGTTATTATTTGCCTGAGTCTCTGGGGGTCCGTCATTGTACACAATGAACCCTCGTTGATTTCCTTTTTTAAAAGAAAGTTTACCTTTTCTTCCTTTTCCCGAATCTGAAGGCGGAATGATTCATAAATATCTTCCAGCAGGGATCTGATATTGCATTTATCCGGGCGGATAATTATTTGTCCTGCCTCGATTTTTGATACATCAACAATATCGTCTATTAGTTGCAGCAGCACATCGGAGTTTTCTTTTATTATTTCTGAAAAGTTCTGCCTTTCATCGGGCGTAAAAACCGAATCCCCCATTAAACTTGATAACCCGACTATGGCATTCATGGGCGTGCGTATTTCGTGCGACATGTTTGCCAGGAAGGTGGACTTTAGATTATCACTATCTTCGGCCTTTTTCTTAGCTTTAAGCAGGGCTTCTTCAACCTGTTTGCGATTGCTGATATCATCTTTTATGGCCACAAAATGTGTTATCTGCCCTTCATTGTTTCTAACTGAAGAGATGGTTGCCAGCTCCCAGAAAAGTGTACCATCCTTTTTTCTGTTCAGTATCTCACCTTGCCAGTCCGCGCCGGTTTTGATCCGGGTCCACATCTCCCTGAAAAAGTTTTCCCTGTGCTTTCCTGAATTAATTATTTTCATATTCTCGCCCATCACTTCAGCAAAGCTGTAACCAGTACTCTTTGCAAAGGCAGGGTTTACATACTCAATGCAGCCCTCAGGGTCTGTTATTATAACACAAACCGGTGAGTTCCTGATTGCTTTTGAAAGTATCCTGAGTTTGTACTCAGCTTCCCTCCGACGGGTTATTTCAATTGAAATACCTCCTATCATCGGGTTGTTGTTTTCATCCCGCATACAGAATTTATGAGTCATATAGACTCTTTCTTTACCATTCTTGTCAGTCAGCAACTCTTCCCCTGCCAGGTTCTCACCCGAGAGCACCCTTGAGTCCTCTCTCATAATTTTGTCTGCCGTTTCAGCATCAAATATGTTGTAGGGAGTTTTACCCAGGCAATTTGATCTTCCGAAGATCTTGTCCATGTATTTATTAAGATAAACGGCCCTGCTATCCTTGTTTTTGATAAATACACCAAGGGGCAGATCATCCATAAAATCTGCAAACTGGTTTCTGGTTTTTACTATGTTAAGTTCTTGATCAATCCGTCCTAGTCTGGTCAGGTGCCCGGTTAGCAGGCGCCAGGAAAACAGAGATATAAAAAAGGCGAGTAGCCCGAGCATTGCGGCAATGGAGGCCTTAACCATTATGCTGTTGTTACCCTGGCTGGCATATATAAAGAGAGAGCTTAGCAGGGCTGACGAAACCACTATTAATACCGTTAGTGACAGAACCAACCTTAATCGTCTGTTTTTTCCTTTATGCATGGGAGGATTAGTAGCCGTTATTCACGGAATAACCAATTCGGCAATAAACGAATTTTTTTTAATCTCTCAAATTTTTTTGTTTCAAAAACAGCAATATTGTATCCGGGTATTTATCAACAGCAAAGGCCTGCCATTAAAACCGGCATTGTTGATAAGAATGTGTCTGATTAGATTTATTACAAAGATTAAGCTTGATATTCTGTTGTTTATTGTTTAATTTTATGGTAAGCATACTTATGTAAATTAAAAACAGAGAAAATATGGAAAAGGTGGTTTGGAAAATATGGAAATATATTGGTGTGGCGGCTCTGTTACTCACATTATCTGCCTGTGACGACAATGACAACGACATTGATATAGATGATCCCGATGTACCCGCTGGTACTTTTGAAGGCACTATTACAGGTGATATAACTGCCGAAATCGGTGGTTTTGCCGGTTTTGCCGAATACGTGGTTGAAGAGGAACATTTTTTTGTATTGTTTTTCGCCACAGACCAGGTTGAAATGGTAAACCTGTGGCTGGTGAGGAGCGGACAGTTTCCCGGTGAAGGGACCTATAACATTCAGGAGTTTGATCATAAAATAATGGATGATCCCGAATGGTTTTTAGCAGTTGATGAATTTGCAGGCTTCGGCATCAGGCAGGAGAATGAAGATTTTCAGCTCTTCTTTTCCGAATCAGGATCGGTTTCCATGGAGATACTTGGTCAGACCACTGTTGCAGGTGATTTTGATTTCAGTGCCACCGGCTTCATGCAGGAGGATATAGAGAATAATGAGAATAATGAGGAAGAACCAATGCCTGCAGTTCAGGTCCAATTCAGCGGCAGCTTCAATGCCGTGCTTGAAAATGTTCAGCCACCGGTATTACAATAATTACCGGATTACATTTTCCTCTCTATTGAAATTGAATGCATTGAATCAGATACTGTCTTCTTAATCCTGGGGGTGATGATATAGATCTTCCCTGATCCTGGCTTCTTCCAGCCATTTTGGTACAACGGTATTAAGGAACTCCTCCTTTTGCTGCCTTATCTCCTCCATATTCAGGCCAAGGAGTTCCTGGGCTTTTTCTTTGGTTGAGTAATCTGGCAGCTCAACTGGCTGTGGCACATTGTATTTGCTAAGCACACGTGAAAGCAGTACTCTCGCCTCCTGGGCCTTATCTATTGATGTGGCCAGAACCCGTAGTGATTCGTTGGGAGAATGAATTCCCATCCCGTTCGCCGCTGCTACCCAGTCCCAGCGCCACTGGGAATGCCTTATAAGTTGAAGCACCTCTTCCATTTCTTCTTCTTTGGCACCTGCATCCCACGCAACTTTGGCTTCCAGGTGAATCCGGGCCAGGTGTTTCTCTGCAATACCGCGCAGCTCGCTAACCTTGTTTTGCCTGTCATACACGTTTTGGCGAAGTGTCTCTTCGCTTTCCCGGTGGCAGACCTGGCAGGACCCTTCAATATTGTTCAGAGGGCTCTGGAGGTGGTGATCGGTAAATTTCAGACCCCCTTCCCTTTTGTATGGCATATGGCAATCTGCGCAGGAAACACCCCGCTGGGCATGAATTCCTGTTTTGTAGAGCTCATAATCCGGATGTTGTGCTGCCAGCATCGGGGCCCTGCTAAGTCCGTGCACCCAGTCGGTGAACTCATAGTTGTCAAAAAACCTTTCCATATCATCTGCGCTGAAGCCTTCGTCCCAGGGGAAAACCAGGTAGTTGTCCTCACCCCGGAAATAATATTCAACATGGCACTGTGCACATACCAGCGAACGCATTTCCTGGTGGGTTGCATGTTCGATATTTTCGCCCCTTCTCTCAAATGCTTCTGCAAGTGCCGGCCTGGTAATCCTCAGATTCATGGTTTCCGGATCATGGCAGTCCTGGCAACCTATGGGATTAACTATCTCGCTGCCCAGATCCCTCCATGATCTGCTGTAGAACTCTCTTACACCTATCTCATCCATTACCCTTGGCACATCGGTGCTTTTACATGTCCAGCAGGTAGCCGGCTGGGACTGTACCGTGCGGAGAGTATTATGCACGTCTGTTACTGAGTAGTAGTGTCCCCTGCCCTGGCTGTAGTCCCTTGCAAAAGCATAACCTGCCCACATGATAACCAGTTCGGGATATTTCTCAAGGTAATCTATCATTACCGAACCATAATATTTGCTTTCAAAGGTGGTGTCAAGAGTCCGGCGGTAAGATTCATATTGCCTTGGAAAATTTTGTCCCCACACCTCATTCCTGGGTTCATATTCAGGAATAGGCTTTGTCATCTGAAAATAAAGCTGGGCCTCACTTCTTCTTTCAACTATGGAAGCTGCGAAGAGTCCGAGAAGAAATACGATGATAACCGTGCCAAAGAAAAGTACCCAGTTTATCCAGGGTTTATTTTTGGAAAGCTCTTTTATGGTTGCCATATGGTTTGATTTTTATCCTTAATTTGATCCTGACGATATTTTCGGTGCTTTATATTTCAGCTTATTTACTGTTGATCCTGTCATATTGCGGATTAAAATGTTAAAAGTTGTTTGTTTAATAGTCAGTCATCTCCTCTTTTAAGAAAAGCATCCAGCCATTCGGGGATCAGCGAAGGCAGCCGCGGAACCAGGGAGTAAGGTGCAGAGGAGAGGCTTCGCACCGTGCCGTGGGGCACATTACGGTGGCAGTCCCAGCAATTTGTTCTTTCATCCCCGGGATGGGGTCGCCCTGTAAATTCTACCAGCCTGGTCATTTCCACCAGATCCCGGTGGCAGCGAATACAATTCTCCTGGACAACGTTGATCCCGCGTTGTTTTATCTGGATTACCTGTGGTTCGGTTCTTGATGTAAAAACATAGGCATGCCTTGCCCCGTCGGTGGCCTTGACATAATATTTGCTGAAAACATTGTCCTGGGGCACGTGGCATTCTGCACAGTCGGCTCTTTCGCGGTGACTGCTTCTTGCCCATGATGCGTATTGCGGGTACATCACATGGCAGTTGATACAGGTTTCCGGATCATCTGAAATGTATGAATGGGCCTCAGAGGAGTGAATAATAAGGAACCCTATGCCTGTCATAACCCCAAGCAGGATGATAACTGCCGGTTTCCAGCCGGAAGGTGGTTCCAGAAATTCAAGAAGCCGTTTTATCATTCTGAAAAATTACTAATTCCGTTAACTTAAAATCCGCAATGTTAAGCAAAAGCCAGGGTTAAATCCATCGTCTCAGTTTGTGGATAGTCCGGGTTTAGCTAATTTTTTACTCACGGGTACAGTCAATTAATAATAATTACCTGTGGATGTTCAGTATTACGGGCGTGTTGAAAAACAACATGCCCTTCACTCATAAAATTAAGCGAAAGAGTACCAAATAGCCAGTTGTTACCAAAAGTAATTAAAATGGCGTTAAGTTTCAATAGCACAAGGCTAATTTTAAATTAGTCTAATGCTATTGAAGTCTATCCCATAAGTTCCAGGTATGCGGGGTTGCATACCCGGAGTAACTGGCAAACCGGTTAGCTGGCGCCTCGTTATTGCGGTTCTTGCTACAACAGCTACTTGCTAAAGTGATTCTTTGCTATAGCGGCTCCTTGATCATGGTGAGTATCATTTTATACTTCTCGACTGCTTTGAGGGCATGGGGTATGTTTGCCGGCATAATGATTGAATCACCTTTTTCAAGGAGATGTTTTTTATCGGCGACAGTAATTTCGGCCCTGCCGTCAACTACCTGTACCAGCGCATCAAAAGGTGCTGTGTGCTCACTTAGTCCCTCTCCCTTGTCAAAAGCAAAAAGGGAGATATTTCCTGTATCCCGTTTAAGGACATTTTTACTGACAATGGCTCCGTCAGCATATTTTATTTCGTCATCAAACCTGAAAACTTTATCTTTTATGAATTCTTTTTTTTCCATTTCGTCATTTTAAGCTGATTATTTACTTTTCCGCAGTAACTCTTCAATATCCTCAATACATTCACCGCAAACGGTGCCGGCTCCTGTTACATCACCAACCTCCTCGGCGGTCAGTAGTTTATTATCTTTTATGGATTTTGTTATTTCGCTTTCATAAACATCCATGCAGGTACATATAAGTTTGCCTTTTTCCATGATCTATTATTAATTAGAGTGTGCCGGCAAATAAACTATCCGGATCAGTTTGCCGGTAATGTTTACCGTTTTATTCTCTGAAAGAAAAATTCCGCCTGGGGGGTGAGAACAGACAGCTATTGATTAGCGGTTTGAAAATCACCGGGGGATAGTAACTCCCCCGGTGATAAACAACTTAGTTAAGAAACATCCTTATATCATCCTCTGGTTTTGTTATACCGCCGATGCCAAACTTATCTACCAGCACGTTGGCTACATTGGGAGAGAGGAACGCCGGCAGGGTGGGGCCGAGGTGAATATTCTTCACACCAAGGGAGAGAAGTGCCAGCAGCACGATGACCGCTTTCTGTTCGTACCACGCTATATTATATGCAATAGGCAGCTCGTTAATATCGTTCAGCTCAAATATCTCTTTGAGCTTCATTGCCACAACCGCAAGTGAGTATGAATCGTTACACTGGCCGGCATCAAGCACCCTTGGAATGCCTCCTATATCACCAAGGGGAAGCTTATTGTAACGGTATTTGGCGCAGCCTGCAGTCAGTATTACCGTATCTTCAGGAAGTTTTTCAGCGAATTCGGTATAATACTCCCTGCTTTTCATTCTTCCGTCACATCCCGCCATGACAAAAAACTTTTTTATGGCACCGCTTTTGACGGCATCCACCACCTTATCGGCCAGGGCGAATACCTGGGCATGAGCGAATCCGCCTACTATCTCCCCTGTTTCAATTTCTACCGGGGACTGGCATTTTTTGGCATGTTCAATTATTTTTGAAAAATCTTTTTTCCCACCTTTTTCCCGGTCCGCTATATGGTCGAACCCGCTAAACCCGGCAGCACCGGTAGTATATACTTTGTCGCTGTATGTGGACTTCGAGGTGGGAGGAACGATGCAGTTTGTTGTAAACAGTACCGGGCCGTTAAACGTTTCAAACTCCGCCTTCTGATTCCACCATGAACTTCCGTAGTTTCCGACAAAGTGTTTGTATTTCTTAAAGGCAGGGTAATAATTGGCAGGCAGCATTTCACTGTGAGTATAGACGTCCACCCCTGTTCCTTCAGTTTGTTCGAGAAGTTCCTGCATATCTTTGAGGTCATGACCACTGATCAGGATGCCCGGATTATTTCCGGTACCAATGTTCACACTTGTTATTTCCGGATTTCCGTATGCTGAAGTGTTGGCTTTATCAAGAAGGGCCATGGCAGTAACCCCGTGTTTTCCTGTTTCCATAACCATTGAAACCAGCTCATCAACGCTCAGGTCGTCGCGTGTGGTGGCAACAAGTGCATCCTGCATAAAGCTGTAAAGCGCAGGGTCTTCATGGTCAAGGTTCCAGGCATGTTCGGTATACGCTGCCATACCCTTGACACCATAGGTAATAAGTTCTCTTAGTGAACGCACGTCTTCGTTTTCGGTGCTGAGCACTCCAATTTCCGGTGCTTTTCTTTCAAATTCTTCAGCAGCAGAAGCCTCCCAGGTGGCCGATTCATGAAGAGGCCCCTCAGGAGCTATCCCTTTTTTCCCTAGTTCCTGTCTCAGCTCGTTGCGCATTTGGAGCCCATCACTGATCATGTTAATAAATACTTTTTTGTCGAAATTGCCATTGGTTATAGTAGCAAAGAGTCCGTCGACAATAAACTTGTTGATTTCCGGCTTCTCTATGCCTGCCTTGCGGGCAGAAGTGGTGTAAACAGAGAGCCCTTTCAGGACATACATCAGTACATCCTGGAGATTGGCAACATCATCGGTTTTGCCGCAAACTCCTTTTATGGTACAACCTGTACCCTTAGCGGCTTCTTCGCATTGATAACAAAACATGTTCATAATTTAGTTGGT
Organism: Bacteroidales bacterium; assembly: GCA_007132225.1. Taxonomy (GTDB): domain Bacteria; phylum Bacteroidota; class Bacteroidia; order Bacteroidales; family PUMT01; genus PXAP01. The sequence goes on from SLPB01000011.1 coordinate 13,645, forward strand.
TTAATGGTTATAAAATCTGATTGGAAATTATTATTGAATCCCTCATGTTGCTTTGTTACACAAAATTCAATGGATAAACATGAGGAGGTATCCATGTATTGAAAAACATATTAACCGTTATGTGAATCTATAACATATTGTTAAATAAAGTGATAACCATACGCTATACGCATGAACGCCGGGGCAGGTGAATATGCCCCGTGGTAAAAAGATGTTAATTTGCAGGGATACTTTGCCGGTACTTTACCGGTACTTTACCGGCACTGCTTGCACCGGGGGAGGGGAGAACTTTTTTGGCCCGTATGTTGCTGTCTTATGGCTGAAGTATTTGTTTAATCATGGTTTGGTAAAACCGGTTTTTTCTTTCTTTTCTTTGATATCCATTTGTTTCTCCTCGGCTTTCATTCCCAGGATATTCACCCCAAGCTGAAAAAATGTAGCTACACCGGCTATGGCCATTATATTAATAAACAGCTCTCCGAAGGGGACAAGTAAAAAGACCGCTACATTAAACAGCGATATCCACACCCCTGCGCACCAGGGACAGGTAAGGATGGTTTTTATGGAAGCTCCAAATCCGTTGTTCTCGAAAGAGCGGGAAATATCCCGGAATAATTTAAAAATCCGGTCATATACCATAAGACGTGTCATCCTGTAGGTAGCGATGCAGATCAAAAGCAGATCAAAGATGCTGATATCTTCAATACCTATACCCCTGGTTTTCAGAAGGTTCCCCAGAACAATAAGTAAAAGAACGTACACTAGCATAGACACTACATTCCAGATCCTTTCAGTTTTTGTTTGTTTCATTATTTGCCTGTAATCAGTTTATCAGCCTCCGGCAGCTCTCATTAAAAAAGGTGTTTCAATCTTAAATTACATACCCGGCGGCAAGTTCCTTAATAACCCAATTTCCTTAATAATTATAAGGGATGATTTTAAACTATGAAATTAGACAAAAAAAAACAAACATTGGTTCAATTAAAAAGATCTTTCACGTAAAAAATTCTTTATTACGAAAAAACAAGGTTACCGGTCATAGCCACTCCTCGCTCAGCATATCTCCCCTCACCCCTATGGTAATTGATTTTACCGGCACTTTTCTATCTGCAGATTTTACCGCGGCCATGGCAATTTGCTCTATTCCTGAGCAGCAAGGAACCTCCATTTTCAAAACGGTCAGCGTGTTTATATGCGCGTCATTGATAAGCCGGATTAGTTTTTCCATGTACACCTCTTTATTGGAATCCAGCTTGGGGCATGCAATGGCCAGGGTTTTGCCTTTGAGAAAATCTCCATGAAAATTACCCACGGAATAAGCCACGCAATCGGCCGCCAGCAGCAGGTCCGACCCCCGGAAATGGGAGGCTTGCGGATTTATCAGGTGCATCTGCACTGGCCACTGGGTCAGCTGGGAGCTATTGCCTGCCGGCAACCCGGCGTTGCTGTCGGGAGAAGCCGCAGTCCCGTTTTTAACCGGGGCAGTGAAACTAATTGATCTTGAACCGGGGCATCCGCCGTTATGGGAAAGGGCCGCTTCAGGGGCATGTAAATGCTGATGCCCGGGCCCGTTGCCGTTGGAGGCCGATCCTCGGGAGGCACCTCCGCATCCTGCACCGCCTGCAACCCCTGCGGTTTTCGCTGACAGCAGTTCCGGGCTGCCCTTGGCAACGGCGGGTTCATGATCTTCTTTCCGGGTGTTTATTAATCTTTCGGGGTTCTCATTGTTACCTGCAGCTGCAGGTTCATGATCTTCTTTCCGTGGACTGTAGAGATGTACTTCCTGAATAACTTCCCTTGCCGGGAAATCTATGCTGCCGGCGTTATCCATAAGATAACCCACTGCCTGTTTAAGAAATACAAATTCTCCGTGATCTTTAAGATGTTTCATATGTGCAATCACTGTGTTCTTCCCCTTTTTCACCATCTCCTTTATCACCTGGATCTCGTCGTAGGGTTCTGCCTCCCGCCTCTCAATTTCCATGGCCCCTTCCGGGCAATGTCCTATACAGGCACCCAGTCCGTCACACATCAAATCGCTTATCAGCCGTGCTTTGCCGTCTATTATCTGAAGAGCCCCTTCGTGGCAGTTGGGAATGCACAATCCGCAGCCATTACATCTATCTTCATCTATTTTTATAATTTCTCTAAGCATTATAAGTATTTATTTAAAAAAGTAATTAAGTAATAGAATACTCAAATATAGATATAAAATAAATAACCGGCAAGGGATGCAAAAAAAATATTTACTCAGTCCGCTTATTTAGACCTGATATAAATTAATAAAATAAACGTGCTGTATTGATGGTAAAGAAATTTTTTATTTGAAATTTTGAAGCAGCCTTAAGCATTTTATTATATCATTAGGCCTTAATTAATCATAATATACCCGTTTCCCGGGTATATCATTCATTATAAACAGTAATTACAAATCTTAAAGGTATCAGGACGAGCCGATAATTAATTAGTTATAAGTTGCCCGAGCCGGGAGAAACCTCTCTTGCATGTTTTATAAACCGGAAGGGTTAAATTACCCTATACATTAACCTAAATGATTTCTTATGAGAACCAGTTTAATTTTTACGTTATTATGTTCTGCCTTGTTTTTAATGGCATGCAAAAATTCCGGGGAATCCGTTGATGTGACCCAATATGTTGATCCCAACATTGGTACTGTATCACATCTTCTTCAAATAAAGCATCCGACTGTTCACCGTCCTCACAGTATGGCCCGGGTTTATCCGGTAACCCAGCCCGGACTGATGGACCGGTATTTTTCAGACAGGATCTTTGGTTTTGCCGTTAATATGCCGGCATACAGGAGAGGCCATGTAACCGAGTTTATGGTGACAAGCGGAAACCTGTCGGTCAGCCATGAGGAAAATGCTGCGGTGTTTGATCATGACCATGAGATCCTTCATCCCTGGTATCACCAGGTCTGGCTTGAAGATTATGATATTATTGCCGACTGGACCACTACTGAACGTGCCGTGATATACCGCTTCAAGCCCGAGAGGGATGAACCCTTCAATGTACTTTTCCGCTCCACCGAAGAGGCATCCTTTGAAATAGTTAATGGGAATGCCATAAGGGGATGGGATACATTTTTTGATACCCGGCAGTATTTTTATGCTGAATTTTCCAGTGATATTACAGACTTCGGAATTATGAAAAATGATGAGTTCCAGGAAGGTCTCAGAAGAATTCAGGGAAGTGAAACCGGTGCCTATGCTATATATGACCACCTTGACGGACCGCTGGAAGTGCGCATCGGGATCTCCTATATCGACGAGGATCAGGCCAGGGATAATCTCAACCGGGAAACATCCGGGCGATCCTTTGATGATGTGAAAGACGAAGGTTACAGGGTATGGAAGGAAGCTCTTGAAAAGATCATGATATCAGGAGCCTCTGAAAGAGAAATGAGAGTTTTCTATACTGCCCTGTACCGCTCATATGAGAGGATGGTAGATATTTCTGAATATGGCCGCTATTACAGCGGCTATGACCACAGGGTACACGAGTCCGATCAGCCCTTTTATGTAGATGACTGGTTGTGGGATACATTCAGGAGCCTTCATCCTTTACGCCTGATTATTGAGCCTGAAATGCAGACCCACATGGTGCAGTCGTATGTGGACATGTATGAACAAAGCGGATGGCTGCCTGAATTTCCGCAGGTTTCAGGAGATTATCCTGCTATGATCGGATTCAATTCGGCCGTTCTTATCTGGGATACCTACCAGAAAGGACACAGGGACTTTGATTACCGGAAAGCTTATGAGGGAATGAAAAAGAATGCCCTTGAAGCTACAATGCTGCCATGGAGACGGGGCCCGGCAGGACCACTTGACAGGTTTTATCATGAGAACGGCTGGTTCCCGGCCATAGGCCCTGACACCGAGGAGACCGTTGATATGGTGCATGATTTTGAGAAAAGGCAGGCTGTTGCCCTGACCCTTGAGCATAGTTACAGCGACTGGTGCGTTGCCCAGATGGCACGGGAACTTGGTAAGAACGGGGATTATGAATATTTCATGAAAAGATCCCGGAACTACCGCAATGTATTCAATCCGGAAACCCGCTTCATGTCTCCCAAAGATGCCGACGGTGAATGGATCGAGCCATTTTGTCCGCAGCTTTCAGGTGGACTGGGAGGGAGATTGTATTTTGCCGAAAACAATTCCTGGATATGGACTTTCAGTGTTTTGCATGATATCCCCGGACTGATTGAACTTATGGGTGGCAATGAAGCTTTTGTGGAACGCCTGGATGCGCTTTTCAATGAACCTTCGAAGGTTCACAAGTTCAGGTTCCTGTCGCAATTCCCCGATGCCACCGGACTGATGGGAATGTTCCCTGCCGGTAACGAACCATCATGTCATGTGCCCTTTCTTTATAATTATGCCGGCTATCCCTGGAAAACACAAAGACGGATCAGGGAGGTCATGAATTCCTGGTTTCATGACATACCTCAGGGTATACCCGGGGATGAGGACGGAGGATCCCTTAGTTCATGGTATATTCTTTCAGCCCTGGGTTTTTATCCTGTCACCCCGGGATCAGGATTGTACGCAATAGGAAGTCCGTTTTTTGAAGAGGCCAGGATAGAGCTGCCCAACGGGAAAAATTTTACCGTGGAAGCTGTTAATTGTTCACGGCGCAATAAATATATCCAGTCCGCCACCCTCAATGGTGAAGATCTGAACAGGTCATGGTTAACTCATGAGGAAATAACCACCGGAGGAAAGCTCCGGTTTATCATGGGCGACAGGCCAAACAAGGAGTGGGCGGCCTCATTCACCTATGATCAGATGTACTGATCAAGGGTCTGTTTTTCAAGATGATCCCGGAACCGGACTGTCATCTCGTTTGTGACATTGTTCATAATACATTTGCCAAAGGGGCATATTGGCTTATCTAAAGGGCAGGGGGTTATTTCAATACTTCCTTCAATGGCTTCGTAAATTTCAAGGAAGGTAATATCCCCCGGCTTTTTTTTTAGAATAAATCCGCCGCTGGGGCCCCGGTGCGAAGTAAGATAATTATTTTTTGCAAGCCTCTGCATTATTTTAGCCACGTGGTGCCTGCTGGCGCCGGTCTGCTCGGCTATGTGAATTACATTGACCGGGGAGCCGGATCTGGCCACCAGGATCATACCATGCAAGGCAATGGAAGCTGCTTCGGAAATAGATATTACTTTTGACATTAACGAATATTAGGTAATTAATTACCAAAATTAAATCTCCACGCTCAGCCGGTCCATATAGAAGTTAAAGCTTTCCCTGAATTGTTTTGAGAGCTCCTCCTGGCCATGTGCCTGGCTCATCCGTACCATCTCGTTCATCAGCTGGATTGTGGTGCGTTTTTCCACATCAAGATTAATTGCCAGTCGCCTGGGAAAGCGAAGATAATAATCCATCTCACCGGAAAGGTGCTGGAAATAACCATCAAGAATTTCATTGCCCTTTTCCGGGGCTTCTGCAAAATAATATGACTCTGCCACTGAAAGGATCAGGAAATCATAGGGCACCTTGTCCACCGGCATCAGCTCCATACATCTGTCCAGAACCATTACTGCCGAATCTGGTTTGTTCTCTTCAACCAGGGCGTTGGCAAGCCTTGAAAACTTGTTACGTAGCCTCAGGATGCTGAGGGTCCGGATGTTGTAATGGCACATATGCACATCAGGCTCATTCATCCTTCCCCAGTCAAATTTGTACATAAAGTTATCAAACATCACCTCAGTATTGACCCTGCCATATTCAAAATCGTCGCCTTCTGTCTTTATGGGCACCAGCCGGTAGGCAAACCCTTCAAGCTGGAAATAATCCTCCAGTCCCAGAACATCCTCCGTTCCGCCGCTAATAAAGTAAACGGGCCTTTCCCAGTTATTGTTTGCAAGCAAATCGAGCACCATCATCTGGTTTTTTACCAGGTACTCCTTATCTATGGTCCATTCTATCGACTCAACAATCTGATCCCTTAGTTCGGGGGCCACTGTTCCGTTTTCAATAACCCTGTCGGCATCAACAGGAATCCTGAACATTTTAGAAGGGATATAATCAATCTGCCTGTCCCGGCCCACCCTTATTTTACTGCGGTCACTGTCGTCGGCAATAAAATTTATTATCTGCCTTAGATTGATATAGTCATCAAAACGCTCCACCATATAGATAAGGTTGTTTGTCCCGTCAACATATTTGTGCCTGGGCAGGGTCAGGGGCAGGGGCGGTGAATCATTCTTTTGTTTTTTCATCTGCTCAATATACCATTCGGCATTAAGCAACATAAGGTTTGATACTCTCACGTCAGTTCTTACTCCTTCAACCTCCTGCGCGTACCAGAGAGGGAAAGTGTCGTTGTCGCCGTGGGTGAACAATATGGCATCAGGCTCTGTAGTGTTAAGGTAATTAAAGGCAAAATCACGTGCAGTGAACCTTCCCGACCGGTCATGGTCGTTCCAGTTTTGTGATGCCATCAGCGCGGGAACCATTATAAAGGCTGCCAAAGTAGCTATTATGCTGCTTACCTTCATGGGAAGCTTTTTCTTAAGCCACTCAATAATGGCCAGCACCCCCATTCCTATCCATATTGAAAAAGCCATAAAAGAACCGGCATAGGTGTAATCCCTTTCTCTTGGCTGCAGGGGGGTCTGGTTAAGATATATTATGATTGCCAGTCCGGTGAAAAAGAATAAAAGGAGCACAATTGTGGCATCATTTTTCTGTCTTTTGAAATGAAAGTAAAGGCCTAACAGTCCAAGCAACAGCGGCAGTGCATAATAGGTATTTCTTGAGGGGTGGTTGCCAATATGGTCGGGAAGGTCACTCTGGGGGCCCAGTCTCCATTCATCAATAAACTTTATGCCGCTCAGCCAGTTACCCCTGAGCAGTTCGCCATGCCCCTGCAGATCGTTCTGCCTGCCCACAAAGTTCCACATAAAGTACCTGCCGTACATATGCCAGACCTGGTAGCGCATGAAAAACCTTATGTTTTCCACGAAGGTAGGCCTGGTAACAGTCTCGGTTTCACCATCCCTTGTAACCCTCACATTTCTTCCCTCCACCATTCCCCAGCGTTGATATTCTCTGATGTGATTTGGCTGGCTACTCCACATCCGGGGAAAAAAGCCAGTCAGATCAGGATGATATTCAGCTTCCAGTCTTGGAGTGGTCTCCACGTAGCGGCCGTCCTCCATAATATATTGCATCCTCCCCTCTTTGGTCTCTGTCTGCGGAGCACTGTAGTATTGCCCGTAAAAAAGCGGACTGGCCCCGTACTGTTCGCGTGCCAGATATGAGATCAGTCTGAACACGTTATTGGGGGAGTTCTGGTCCATTGGGGGCCCTGCTGAGGAACGTATCATCACTACCGCATATGACGAATAGCCTATCAGTACCATGGCCAATCCCAGTATAATGGCGTTCATCACTACCCTGCGCTTTTTATGTGTGTAATATAACCCATAGGCAATGAGCGCAATCATAAGGGCTGTGAAAAACAATAATCCGCTGTGAAACGGCAGTCCAAATGAGTTTACAAAAACAAGCTCAAAAATACTTGCCACCCTTACCACACCGGGGATGATAACATATACAAATGCGCCCAGCAGGAGTACCGAAACGATGGAGGAGTAGATGATGCCCTTTCGGGTAACCGGGTACTTGCGGAAATAATAAACAAAGACTATTGCCGGAATGGCAAGCAGGTTTAACAGGTGCACGCCTATAGACAGTCCCATCAGGTAGGTTATCAGTATCAGCCAGCTTTCCGAGTGTTTCTGGTCGGCCACATTTTCCCATTTAAGAATAGCCCAGAAGACAACAGCCGTGAACAATCCGCTGGTTGCATAGGCCTCAGCCTCCACTGCAACGAACCACTGGGTATCGGAAAAGCAGAAGGCCATGGCCCCCACAAAGGCTGAACCAAGAAGTGCAAAAGTCTGTCCCTGTCCGGGTTCGGTACCCGGAGAAATGATTTTTTTACCAATATGCGTTATTATCCAGAAAAGCAGCATAACGGTGAAAGAGGCTGCAAGGGCCGACATACCATTCATAAACATTGCTGCCAGAGAGGGATCAGGAGCAAGCATGGTGAATATCCTTCCCATCAGAATAAAAAAGGGAGCACCCGGGGGGTGAGGTACCTCCAGCTTGTGTGCGGCGGTTATCCGCTCGCTGGCATCCCACCAGCTTGCAGTTGGCTCCAGGGTCATAAAATAAACGGCAGTGGCAATAATAAAGACTATCCACCCGCTGATAATATTGATCTTTTTGTAAGAGGGCATAATAATATGGGTTGATTCAACGGGCCGGCTTAAATTCAGAAGGAAAGCCAGGGGCGCACATTAAAGATTTTTTCAAAAGGCGAAAATATAACATTTAGAGCAAAAAAGTGCAATTTTGATTAACATAAATTACCACAATACCTTATAACAGTTACACGTTATTTCACTGTATTCATTAATGCCTGTTATATAGCTGACTGCCTGCCGGTCATCCGTGAGCCAGGTTACACAAAAAGACATGTATAAAGCATGGATGATCCATGAATTTGAAAAGCCAATATTAAAGTGTAAAGTTATACCAAAATGATTTCTGCAAGGCCTTTTTTTTCATTTGCTTGAGTTATTTCTAAAGAAAAAAATTTCATGTATATTTATCCTGTAGAAAACAAGAAATTTAAACATATGTGCAATCGTTTCAATTTTCCAACCCTACTTGTAAAACTGGTGGTGCTATGAGATTCTATGTGTTTCACTTAATTCTGGTCTTACTCTTTGCCTGTGTCAATAATGATGCGTCGCACATAGCAGATTTTGAAAATTCCCATGAACCCGGAAGGCTTTACGGGAGGGTTTCCCAGCTGCCCGGCAGGACCGTCCTGCTTTATGAACTGTACGGCGATCAGGTCAATCCGCTTGATACTGCTGTTGCCGGTTCCGACGGCAGTTTTGAGTTTGTTTTTCCAACGGAAAGGGAGCTCGGACTCTACCGGATAGCCATGGGCAAAAGTACAGCTGAAGGTGAACATGACATGCACCTGCAGCAATTCGACATTATCTGGGATGGCTCTATGGTGATATTTAATACCAGCTATCTCCACCCGGTTGATAGTATGGAGATTACTTTTTCCGGGGAAAACAGGTTGTATTACCAGTTTTTGCGGCGGATGAACAAATTTGACAAAAAAATTGGCGCCCTGAATTACGCATTGCTGAATTATCCTCCGGAAGACAGGTTTTACCGTAGGATAGAACGGCAGCACCGGCGTGTTCAGAACCAGCGCCTCAATTACATAGACAACCTGATAAGCAAAAACGGTGAAACCATTTTTTCTTCCATAGCTTACTTTCGGAAGCCGCCCAGGTTAAGCTCCCCGGGCGACAGCGGTCAAATCGATGTTCTAAGGCATGAATTTTTCAGGGAGGGCCAGTTTACCGATCCTGTTCTTTTACGTACTGACTTGATACCCAAAAAGATAATACGTTATCTTTCCCTTTTTGCCACAGGGGGGGGCCTTGATAACCGGGATACCCAGGAAGAGATGATAGTTGCCGTGGATATTATTATGGATCATGCCATGGCTAATGAGGAGGTATATTACTTTGTAGCCGAATACCTTATCAACGGATTTGAGAGTATGGATATGGAGCAGGTGTCCGAACATATCACGCGGCGTTACCTTTTGGGGGATATATGCTTTGAGGAGGGCAAAATGCTGGATCAGAAATCCCTTTCTTCAATAGAAAAACTGGAAGAGGGTGACAGGGTGCCTGGCTTCAGCTTTACTTCCCTTGGCGGCCGACAGGTTGATCTTCACGACATTGATGCCAGGTACACTCTTATCCTTTTCTATGGAAGCTGGTGCCCTCACTGCAAGGATGTTATGGACGACCTTTCTGAATTGTATGCTGAATTTCACAATGAGAATGAAAATTTCCTTGAGATTGTTGCCATAGGTGTAGAAGATGATAAACAGGCGTGGCTTGATTACATTGAAAAAGGAGGATACAACTGGGTAAATTACAGCGCCCTGCAAAGATGGGACTGTGAGATTGCACGCGATTACGGCCTGAAGGGAACCCCCACCATGATACTTCTGAACAGTGATAAAAGATTTATCCAGGAGCCTCAAAGAGTACGGGCTCTGAACAGGTATCTTTCCAGGCGGCAATGACCCCAATCACATAATTACTGCATGTGATATATTCGTGCTTTAAAAATTAAATTCGGAACCGATGGAAAATTCAGCATCAGGAAATAAATCCCGGGCGGATAATAAATCAACCGGTACCCGGAAAAGCAGAAAACCCCTCCAGACCAGCACCCGCCTGGTGGATGATGTTTTTGCCGATTCTTTTGATATGCTCAAAACAAAGTTTGAGTATGATTACCTTAGCTATATAGAGATGTTGTGGAGCTCCAACGATGAGATCCTCAGGCTGCTCACCTCTTCAGCGGATCTTGCCACTGCCCGGGATGCCATGTATTCCTACCTTGATAAAGCAGAGAGAAAAATTTTCGAAATTGATAACGACCTTCATATCCTGGAAAAATCCACTGTCAGGGAATGCACCAGGGTTTTCCGCAGCATCATTGGCCCCATAAATGAAAAGCGGACGGAAACCTCTGCACTGAAGCTCCTCTGGGAGCTGGCCCGGGGTAACAGGGATACTGACCAGGGTGTGTCCATCGGTTTTTTGATGGAGTTTATTCATCTTTTCCGGGGTGTTGCAGGCAGGGCAAATATCTACTACGAGTCGAAAGGAGCAAAAAAGGGGATTCCTGATTTTTTAAAGCTCTCGGGTGAGGAGGCTTCCCGTGCCCGTACCCGTATTCTGGATGACCTTGGTGCCGGCATAAGCAAATATTTAAGAAAGTTCCCCGGGGGACTTGACAGTGATGTGATAGAATGGCGCGATGGTAATAAAAAGAATGTTCTTAGGTATTTCCAGGGCAGTGAAGATGACTGGTATGATTACCGCTGGCACTTGAAGAATGTTATAAAGGAAGGGAAACCCCTGGAGGCACTTATTGAGCTTTCTCCTCAACAGAAGGAGGCAGTGGATAAGGCAGCAAGAAACAAGATTCCCTTTGGTATCACCCCCTACTATCTTTCCCTTATCGACCGGCAGATGTCCCCCGGCTATGATCATGCGATAAGGGCGCAGGTGATTCCTCCGCCCGAATATGTGGATATGATGGTTGCCAGCCGTGATAACAGGGGCATGCACTTTGATTTTATGGGAGAACATGATACCTCGCCCGTTGAACTCATTACCCGCCGTTATCCAGGTATATGTATTATCAAACCCTACAACACCTGTTCGCAGATCTGTGTATATTGCCAGCGCAACTGGGAGATAGACGAGTGCATGGATCCCCATGCCCTGGCACCTGAGAAGATCATTGACCGGGCTCTTGCCTGGCTGGATGATCATAAGAGCATTGGGGATGTGCTGATTACCGGGGGTGATCCGATGATAATGGATGACCAGGTTATTGAAAGGATTCTCGGGGAGTTAGCAGAGAAAGAACATATCTACCGGGTACGGTTTGGTACCCGCACCCCGGTAGTACTGCCCATGAGGTGGACCCAGAAGCTGGTCTCCATCCTGGAGCGTTACAATGTGCCCGCCAGAAGACAGATATCCATTATAACCCATTTTGAACATCCCTACGAGATAACCCCTGAAGCTGCCGCTGCCGTGGACAGGATCAGGAAGGCGGGGATCAGTGTATACAACCAGGAGGTTTTTACCCTGGAGAATTCCCGGCGTTTTGAATCGGTCCGGCTGAGGAAGGACCTCAAGAGCATAGGTGTGGATCCTTACTACACTTTCAACATGAAGGGCAAGGAAGAGACACGCCGTTACATGGTTCCCATAGCCCGTATTTTACAGGAGAGGAAGGAGGAGGCAAGGTTGCTTCCCGGACTTGACCGCACGGATGAACCGGTGTTCAATGTCCCCCGTCTGGGCAAGAATCATCTTCAGTCCTGGCAGGACCACCGGGTGGTGATGATAATGCCCGACGGATCAAGGGTGTATGAGTTCCATCCCTGGGAGAAAAACATTACTCCCGTACCTCCTTACAACTATATTGACGTGCCGGTTTATGACTATCTTGAAGAACTTGCTGCAAGAGGTGAGGACATAAGGGATTACCGCACCATATGGTACTATTATTAATGTTTTACGTATATCATTTTTTGATTAACCAGCAATGTGAACCGAAAAAGTGAAACGAAAATGCAAAACAATCAATAAAAAATGGACAACAAAGTATTTCTTAATATGGCAGAGGTTTCGCCTGTTCCCGTTTTTATTCATGCAGAAGAAAGGTTTTGCTGGCTGAACAAGGCTGCCTGCCAGCTGTTTGGAGCTAAGTTGCCCGAAGAGCTTACCGGAATGCCGTTAGTTAAGCCTATCAGTCCGGATTATCATGATGATTTTTTAAAATGGATTGAAGAGCTGAATAAAAATAGTATAGCCGGGGAGAAAACTTCCAACTATAAGCTTACCCTGGGAAACGGGAAAACAGTCCGGGTCAGGGCAGAAAGCAAGCCAATGACCATTGAAGGCAAAAACTGGTCGGTTGTCTTTATCCTTGACATCATCCTGGACAAACAGCCTGATCCCAATTTGAAATCAAGCTATACCCTGCTTAAAATGGCCGGGGAGATTTCTAAATTTGGAGGCTGGAGTGTTGATATACCTGAAGATATAGATGAGCTGGATAATCAGACTATCATCTGGTCCGATGCAGTGGCCGCTATTCATCAAATACCCGTTAACCCCTATCCCCTGGTTAAGGATGGGATAAATTTCTACGCCCCCATGTGGAGGGAGAAGATAAGGGGGGTATTTATGAACTGTGCCCAGAAAGGTCTCCCTTTTAATGAAGAGATGGAGATTGTAACCTCAAAGGGAAACCCGGTATGGATACGTACCATGGGAGAGGCGGTATGGGAGAGGGGGAGGATAATGAAGGTGCAGGGCGCATTACAGGATATTAGCCAAATCAAGAAAACTACGACTGAATTATTAGCCAGCGAGAAAAAGTTCAGGAATGCTTTCCATAATCATTCGGTTATAAAACTCATCTTTGATACTGAAACCGGGAATATTGTAGATGTCAATAAAGCTGCCACCGGTTTTTATGGCTGGACCGATGAAGATATGAAGAAGATGAACATCTCACAGATAGTTAACCAGCCTGTCGGGGAAATAATAAAAAAAATGGAACATGAAGCTGTTTCTCTGGACACGCCAATTCACTTCCTGCACAAAAAGGCAGATGGTGAGATAAATAGTGTGGAAATGTTTGGCAGCAAAATTGAAATTGACGGTAAGGAGTTCATGCACACCATCGTTTTAGATGTGAGTGAAAAGAAAAATACAGAAAATAAACTTAAGCTTCTCAGCCGTTCTCTGGAACAAAGCCCCGTTTCTGTTGTGATAACTAATATAACAGGACATATAGAATATGTAAATCCGGTTTTTACAAAAATAACCGGTTATTCGCTGAAAGAACTCGATGGTAAGACCCTTAGGATTTTAAAATCAGGATATCATTCTTCAGAATTTTTTAAAGAGCTATGGGCAACCATTCTTGCCGGTAATAACTGGAATGGTGAATTAAGGAACAAAAAGAAAAACGGCCAGCTTTATTGGGAACAAGCCGTCATTTCTCCGGTATTGAATGAACAGGGGCAGATCAATAACTTCGTGTGCATCAGCGAAGACATCACCGAAAGGAAAATGATGGTCGAAGAGTTGACCCGTGCAAAAGAGAAAGCAGAAGAGAGCGACCGCCTGAAATCAGCCTTCCTTGCCAACATGAGCCACGAGATCCGCACTCCCATGAACGGAATCCTTGGTTTTGCACAAATGCTAAAAGATGCCGATCTTAACTCCGTGGAGCAGAAGGAGTTTGTTGACAGAATAGAAAAAAGCGGCAAACGTATGCTCGACACCCTTGGCGATCTGATAGATATTGCAAGGATCGAAACCGGGCAGGTTGATGTCAGTATGTCTGAAACAGATTTGAACCGGCAATTTGAAAACCTGTATGACTTTTTTGATTATCAAGCCCGGCAAAAAGATCTGCAGTTCACCGTCAATTATCCTGTACCCTCTGGATATGACTGTATTGTAACTGACCGTGTGAAACTTGATTCCATTTTGACCAATCTTATAAAGAATGCAATCAAGTTTACTGATAAGGGGAAAATTGAAGTAGGGATGACTCCTAAAGATGGTTATCTTGAATTTTTTGTCCGCGATACAGGCATGGGAGTGCCTCTTAATTTGCAGCAAGCTATCTTCAACCGGTTTGAACGGGCAGAGTCTGCTGGTGCTGAATCTTTCGAGGGCTCAGGACTGGGACTGGCCATAACCAAAGCTTATGTTAAATTGCTCGGTGGTAAGATTTGGGTGGAGTCCGAACCCGGAAAAGGGTCGACCTTTTATTTTACTATTCTTCACAGGGCACCCAAATCTCCGGCAGTCCCCTGGGAAGAAATTAAAATTTCCGGTATGGCACCGGTGCCGCAGCTTGATGGAATGACAATACTTGTTGTCGAAGATGATGAGTTTTCCCGGGAGATGATTACTTTCATGCTCAGAAAAACAGGTGCCACCCTTCTTGTTGCCAAAGACGGCAGGGAGGCAGTAACAGTTTTTAGGCAAGGCAATGTTGACCTGGTGCTGCTGGATATTCGTCTGCCTGAGATGGACGGTTACCAGGTATTAAGGGAGATCCGGACCTTAAACCCTGATATGCTTGTTATTGCTCAAACTGCCTATGCCCTGGCAGATGACATTAATAATTTTCAGGAGGCGGGATTCACTGATTATATGACAAAACCCATCAGCCAGAATAACATGTATGCTCTGCTGGGCAAATATTTTAATTAATTATACCTATATTGCCAGCCTCAAAATTGTAATTAAAATATATTTTCTTATGAATCATCCATGTGCCAAGTCACACAAAAAGGCAATAATAAAGCATGGATGATCCATGGATTGAAATGCAAAACATACGTATTATGAATTTATAACACATTGTTAAACAATTTTCTAACTTTACTTTATACGAATGAAACCCGCATCAGCCTTCGGCAGACAAAATAACATGAACAAACCATGCGGGTTCCATACGAGTGAAATACCGGATATGAATAACATGCCTTAGTAAATAACTGAATTTAAATTTGATA
>SLPB01000083.1 GCA_007132225.1 Bacteroidales bacterium
CGCCACTCGTCAGCAGGTATTGCTACCCCTGTTACCGTTCGACTTGCATGTGTTAAGCCTGCCGCTAGCGTTCATCCTGAGCCAGGATCAAACTCTTCGTTGTAAAAAAAAGTTAAATATGCTCAAGATTGAAATCCTCTTAAAAAGAAATTTACTCTTTTTGGTTCTTAAATTGTACTCTCCAACCTTTTCAAAGAACTTTATATATCAAAAAAAACTTTCTAAATCAAATCAAATTACCCCCTAAAAAAACCGCCCCAAATCCTCTCTCAATCCTTCACCGTTTTTAAGGGACTGCAAAGATAATTATTATTTCCAAACTTTCAAAAAAAATTATCGGGGTTTTTTGCCTTTTTCAACATTTCCTTAACTACCTGCTTATTCCCGCTTATCCAGTTATTTATTTATTTTAAACGGGACTGCAAATCTATTCTATTTTATTATAAATCCAACACATTTTTATAATTTAATTTTGTAAATTTCTTAACTAATTACTATCCAGCAATTTTAAAAAGCTGATTGAGGCGCATGACTCAAAAATAAACCCGAATCATGCATATTTATAATAACACAATCATATGGAGATATTCAAAAATGAAACCCTCATCAGCCTTCGGCAGACAAAATAACATGAATTAGAAAATAGCCTTATTAAAAATCACAATTTGGTTCAATACTGAATATACCCAGGGGGTGGTTGTTTGAGTGCTGTAAATAACTTATCATCCTTTTCATAAATATCATCCCGGAAATATACCAACCCTTCATCACCCGCCCATGCAGTTGAATAAATAATGTAAACTTGTATGGGATCAAGAATATTTACGGTTATCTCCAGCCCGACTTCCATAACTATTTCAATGTATTTGGGAGTCCATACCGGACTATCTTCCAGAAGATATGCTGCCAGTTCAACCGGTTTGTCAACCCGTATACAACCTGAGCTGAAAGTGCGGACCGGCTCATCAAACAATGCCGGTGATGGTGTATCATGTATATAAACATGATAAGGATTGGGAAACATAAACTTTATATTGCCAAGGGGATTTTGGGGACCGGGCTCCTGGACAATATAATAGGGGAAATCATTATTATCATAAATTTGCCAGTCGATTGTGTCAGGATTTACCGGATTCCAGTCCTCCCCATAAACATTCATATTATTTCTCTCCAGGTAATCAGGGTCTTCCCTGATGGCAGGCAAAACATCCTCAATCAGCATGGTCGGAGGCACCGTCCAGTCAGGATTGAACTCCATGTAGGTCATCACTGAGCTGAATGAAGGTGTCTGCCTGTTAGTTCGCCCCACTATGACTCTTGCTTCCAGCATTGTTGAATCATTTTCTGTTACCCTGAGTGTGAAATCGGGAATATTTACTTTTATATAACGATAACCGAGTTCGGTGCCAAATCTTCTCCAGCGATCAAGATTGACTTTAATGCCTGATATCCTTTCTTCAACGGGAATATTCATCTGCCCGATAGTGGCAGAATCGACCACCCCGCGGGGAGTTAGCCCCTTTCTTTTCTGAAAGAGCTTAACCTGCTCAACCAGGATGCTGTCAAACAACTCCTTTTCTGCCTTGTCATTCCCGGCGGTATCCTGTGTGGCAGCCAGCCGGAGCCTTACCGCAGGAATATCCGGATGCTTCATTCCCGGTTTAAGACGGGTCATATCAGTGGAGAATGTTTTCCATCCGCCCTCCTCTTTAATCTTTTGGTATCTGTTCAGGGCATATTTAAGATTATTGTAACTACTGTGCCGGGGAGTGATTAACTGCAAATTGTCAGATACATTGTTATTTTGCAATGAGTTTTTTACAAATTCACACCAATTTATCCCAATATCATCACCGGAAAGATGCCAGCGGGGCTCATTGGTTGATGGATCCACTTTACCGGCTGCCAAATGTGCTGATAAAAGAATAAAGGCATCGGTAAGTAATATGTCAAACCTGGCAATACTGGCTGCATCAGTCAATTCTGACAAATAGATTTGTTCATGCAGGCTTTCAATCCGGTAAATATGGTAATCTTCGGGATCCAGGCCCTCCTCCCCGATATTGTTTATAGCAACCATCAGCTGTTCAATATTCTCCCTGCTTTCCCACAATGTCCTTACAGGATATTCCTCTTTATTATACAGAGGAGTAATAAGATGGGGATTAAGTATTAATGAACCTGATATAACAGGTTCATCCATCTCCAGAATCCCAATGTATGTTCTTAAAATATCATTTAATTCATCTTTAGAGATAACGGAGCCATAAGCACCGGACAGCTGGAAAATCATAATTCCCAGTATAATTTTAATAAGATATTGCAATCTTTATATTTTAAGGGTTATTAATATAAAAATAGGAAATAATTTCGGTAACTTAAATTTTACAAAATTTGTTATTATTGAAACTTAGCTGGAAATCCAGGTTGAACAGGTTCATTATATGGTCAAAGACAACGTAATCAGTGTTCTGCTTTGGTTAATTGTAATTTTCATAATGTGACCGGACATGTCAGCTTGCAAAAATTTTCTCCGGATATTTTAAATTAATTATATATTGTAATATCTTCGTCTATCAGGATAAAAAACGGGTTCAGGTGAATAAATATTTGATTATCATACCAACTTATAATGAAATCGATAATATCGAGCGGTTAATAAAGGCTATTTTTTCACTTGATGGCAACTACCATATACTGGTTATAGACGATAATTCTCCCGATGGAACAGCAAATGCTGTGGAAATATTAAAAAAAGACTACCAGGGTCAATTGCATATTATAAGGCGCCCCTGCAAAATGGGACTGGGAACTGCCTATATCAGTGGATTTAAATGGGCTGTCGGGAAGGCTTATAACTATGCTTTTGAAATGGATGCCGATTTTTCACATAATCCTGCAGACATTCCCCGGCTGCTGGAAGCCTGTGAGAACAAGGGGGCAGACCTTGCCATTGGTTCAAGGTATGTATCCGGTGTTAATGTGGTAAACTGGCCCCTGGGCAGAATACTGATGTCTTATTTTGCCTCGGTTTATGTTCGTTTTATTACCGGAATGGATATAAAGGATACCACTGCAGGGTTTAAATGTTACAATATCGGGGTTCTGGAATCACTGGATCTTGAAAAAATAACTTTCAAAGGTTATGCATTTCAGATCGAAATGAAATTTGCGGTATGGAAACTTGGATATAATATTGTCGAGATACCCATAATATTCACAGAACGCAGGCACGGCACTTCAAAAATGTCGGGAGGGATATTCAATGAGGCGCTGTTGGGCGTTATCATCATGAAGTTTAAAAGTTTTTTCCGGAATTACCGGTATTCAGATACATCCCAAAGACAAAGAAACTTCAAATCAGGAGTGACATGCAAGCCATACTGATAAATAATGCCACCATTGTAAATGAAGGAGAAACCCTGAAGGGTCATATTCTTTCTGCAAATGGTCGCATAGAAAAGATCTTCCGGGGGGCATCACCTGATTTTGAGGAAAACAGTTCACTCAGGATAATAGATGCAACAGGTAAAATACTTATTCCCGGGATCATTGATGACCAGGTACATTTCAGGGAACCGGGACTTACCCATAAAGCAGATATATATTCTGAATCAAAGGCGGCTATAGCCGGAGGTATAACATCATACATGGAGATGCCCAATACCATTCCCCCGACAACAAATAAACAGTTTCTTGCAGAAAAAGTCAATATTGCCAGGCAATCGTCCTTTGCCAATTACTCCTTTTTTTTGGGTGCGACCAATGACAACCTTAGAGATCTCATGGAAGCTGACCCTGCTACAGTATGCGGGATAAAGGTGTTTATGGGTTCGTCGACAGGAAATATGCTTGTTGACAATGATGCAGTATTGCGCTCCATATTTTCCATAATAAAAATTCCAATCGCAGTCCATTGCGAAGACGAGGCCATTATAAAAGCCAATACCCTGGCTCACAAAAGAAAATACGGCGAAAAAATCCCGGTTATGATGCATCCCGCCATAAGAAGTGAAGAGGCCTGCTATCGCTCATCATCTTACGCGGTTGAACTCGCAAGGGAGTTTGGCACCCGCCTTCATGTATTGCATATTAGTACGGCCAGGGAGCTGGAGTTATTTGATTCGGTCACACCAGTTGAAAAAAAGAAAATCACATCTGAAGCTTGCATTCATCATCTTTGGTTCGATCAGTCCGACTATGCCAAATATGGAACAAAAATCAAATGGAATCCGGCCATTAAAACCCATAAAGATAAAGAGGCGCTGATTAAGGCAGTAAATGATGGCCTGATAGATATTATCGCTACCGATCATGCACCTCACACAAACCAGGAGAAGGAACTCTCTTATTTAAATGCACCTTCCGGGGGACCAATGGTACAGCATTCACTCGTTGCCATAATGGAGATGGTCAGAAACAAGCAGATAAGTATGGAGAAGCTTGTTGAAAAAATGTGTCACACCCCTGCAACCATCTTCAACATTAATGAGCGTGGATATATCAGAGAGGGCTATTATGCAGATCTTGTGCTGATTGATCCTGATTCATCATGGACTGTTAATAAAGATAATATATTATACAAATGCGGCTGGGCACCTATGGAAGGCAGGACATTTAATTCCAAAGTAACACATACCATTGTAAATGGCCACATCGTATATGAAAACGGCATTTTTGATGAGCACCCAAGAAGCAAACAATTAACTTTTAAAAGGTAAATTTATTATGCATCTTATTATGTTCCCTGCATCACTGCTTATAAGATTAAAAATAATTGCTGTGATTATTCCGGCCATCTTTATTTATAGCTGCAGGGAAAAGATTCCCGAGCCTAAAGAATCCCTTGTTGAGCGAACTCCCTTGAATCTTGCAATTATTGCCGACACGGTTATTTATGATGTAGTGGTAAAGAATCCTGAGCCGGATGATCTATGGACAGAGGAGTGCTTAAGAAACCTCAACAGGCAAGGTCTTGTTGATATTATCTTTAATGCAATATACCGGCAGGAGCTGATACCGTATGACTTTTTCTCAAATAACCCTTTATCTTTAAATGATATAACAAATCTTGAAAATAATCCCGAGTTCAGCAGGGAGAATATTGGCACTTTACAATTCACAGAAGAGTGGCATTTTGATGAAGTAAACCTTCGCATGAAAAAACGGGTGCACTCCCTCTCCCTTGGTTATGAGGTTTTTGACCTTTCAGGCAACCTGAGGGGATACAAGCCTGCATTTATGGTAAAACTAAACTAGACAGATATGAGCATCAAAGATGAAAAAGATCTTTTAAAAGCAAGTCTTCGGGAAGTATCATCCAGGATGGTTGTTGCAGCCAGAACAGCACCCAAGGCCAGGGGAATGGACACTTTTGAAATTAAAATCATTGAAGGAGATTCAATTAATAAAGTAGCTGAAAAGATGAACCGGATTGCCAGTGAAGATGATTTTCCGATTTTTAAAAGGGATGCTGAAAATATTATGAATTCTCCACTGGTGTTTCTAATAGGTACAAGTATAAAATCCATTGGACTAAAAAGATGCGGCATGTGCGGCTTTTCAAACTGCAACGAGAAAAACCTGCATCCGTTGGTACCTTGTGTTTTTAATACCGGGGATCTGGGCATCGCAGTGGGATCTGCAGTGTCAGTTTGCATGGATAGCAGAGTGGACAATAGAATAATGTACACAATAGGACAGGCAGCCATGGAACTTGAAATATTTGATACACAGATCAAAATAGCTTACGGAATACCCCTTTCGGCCACTTCAAAAAATCCGTTTTTTGACAGGAAATAATTTGCAAATATCATGAATGAAAATCCTGAAAAACTAAAAGTTCTTTTTATTGATTCAACCCACCCCCTTTTGCCTGAAAAACTAATGGGTTGCGGATTAGATTGTGACTACAGGCCGGAAATTACAGTGGGCATGGTCGAAAAAATAATTCATCTGTACGATGGGATAATTATAAGAAGTAAATTCCGGCTTGACAGCGAATTACTTTCAAAGGCCTCCAGGTTAAAATTTATCGGGCGGGTAGGGTCAGGTCTTGAAAACATTGATGTGGAGTATGCTAAATCCAGAAATGTTGTATGCTTTAATGCTCCTGAAGGTCACAGGGATGCAACGGGAGAGCACGCGGTCGGAATGCTTCTTGCCCTGCTTAACAACATCTGTAAAGCCAATAATGAGGTAAGAAGCGGGCAGTGGTTCCGGGAAGTGAATCGCGGACTGGAAATTATGGAAAAGACGGTGGGAATAATTGGTTATGGCAACACTGGAAAATGTTTTGCCCGGTGCCTTTCGGGTTTCAAATGCAATATCCTGGCATACGATAAATATAAATTCAATTATTCTGACCAGTATGTAACTGAATCTGTTATGGATGACCTGTTTGAAAATTGTGATATATTAAGTATTAACATTCCACTTACCGAAGAGACCGAATATCTTATTAATAATGAATTCATTAATCAGTTTAAAAAAGATATTTATATCGTCAATGTATCCAGGGGTAAAATAATCAACACGGCTGATCTAGTGGAAAACCTTAAAAGTGGAAAAATAAAAGGTGCCGCGCTCGACGTTCTTGAATATGAAAAATCGAGTTTTGAAGAACTACATCGCAACAATATCAAAGATGATTACACCTTCCTTCTTGAACACCCAAGAGTTATACTTACACCACACATTGCAGGCTGGACTCATGAATCCAATAAAAGACTTGCGAGTGTAATGGCCGACAAAATCATTGAGAGTTTCGGCCGGATTAACTGACAACCAGCATAGCAGTAGTGCGACTGCGCTGTTCAACTATTAACTTCCTGCCCGTACTATGCTTTTTAATTGCATCCTGAGTATAATGCCTTATTGTTATAAGTTCCAGGTCCTCATTGTACAGCACCCTGAACTCAATTCCCAGTTCTTCCAGGAGCCTCATTACAAAAGGTCCTTTATTATCAAAACACAGGGTAAAGCTAATGGCTGAATGCTGAATAAGATTAACCTTAACATTATATTTGAAGAACAGTGCAAATATCCTGCTCAGACAATCCTCAACCACAAAGGAAAAATCTCTGGGTGTAAGGGATACCAGTATCTGTTCCCGCTTAATTATGACAATAGGCCTGATTGGCGACTGAGATTCAGGGCCCTGAATAAGGGTTCCCGATCCACCGGGATCTAAAAATGACTTAACATAAAGTGGAATGTTTTTATTTTGCAGGGGCTTAATGGTTTTGGGATGAATCACCTTTGCCCCGTAAAATGACAACTCAATGGCCTCGCGGTATGAAATAAAATCAAGCTTTTCAGCTTCCGGAAAAAAAAGGGGGTCAGCTGTCAGTATACCGGGCACATCCTTCCAGACAACCAGTTTCACTGCATCAAGCATACTGGCAATTATCGCGGCAGTATAATCGGATCCCTCCCGTCCAAGGGTAGTAGTGTGGCCATCAGCTGTTCCTCCAATAAAGCCTTGAGTTACATAAATGTTGCTGTTCCTTGTTCTGACCAGCTCTTTTATATTCAATTCTGTTTGTATATAATTAACCTTCCCTTCCCGGAAAGTATCATCTGTTTTTAGCCAGGAGCGTGCATCGGCCCATTGATTTTTCAACCCAGAGGTTTCAAGGAAAGCGCTTACAATCCTCGTAGATATTAATTCCCCGTAGCTAACAAGCTGATCATACTCGAAATCATAATTATCTCCGGGAACATCATGGAGCCTGCGTTCAATATTCAAGGTCAGTTCTGAAAAAACATCATAGACATGATGATTCACGGATGGGAATAACTTGCTGATTATATTATAATGATACCCAACTATATCATTGTAAACAGAGAACCTTTTATCACTGTTTTTATACCATAAGGATAATAATGCCTCAAGATTATTTGTTGTTTTTCCGAATGCTGAAATTACAATAAACAACTCTTCTTTACATTCTTTTACTATCCCGGCAAGGCTTTTTATTGAACTTGCTGAGCTTACGGAAGCTCCTCCAAATTTATATACTATCATAATTGGTATTTTTCCCTTATATGCGGCTCTGTTTCATGGGCCCTCAAATTAAGAATTTTTGGTTAACTTATTGTTTTTTAAAAAATCATTTCTATAAACAAAATAAAAAAATTCGCCCTTATACAATAAATTATTGCTTTGATCAGAAACATATAAACTGTTAATCCGGCTTTATTTGACAAATTAGTTAATTTTGCAACATGTCAGCAATTCCCAAATCCCATGTGGTTGTATAATAAGACCCTTTTATAGTCAGAATGTGAGAGATTTACTAAATAACTTCTACAGGCAGCACCCGAATATAAAACAACTTAAAGCCATCCTTGAAAACGACACCACTGCCAAATGTCACCTTAGGGGAATGACGGGTTCATCGGCATCATTTTTTGCTTCCTCAATCGTAAATGATCTGGATTACAACCATGTTATTGTCTTAAATGATAAGGAAGAAGCGGCTTATTTCTTTAACGATCTTGAAAATATCCGGCCAGAAAACAAACTCTTTTTTTTCCCTTCACCCTATAAGCGCCAGGCAGAAAACAAACATATTGATCCGGCAGGTATAATTCAGCGGACCGAATTGCTGGATTCACTTTCAGGAAAATCCTGCAAAACTGTTGTAGTAACGTATCCTGAATCACTGCTTGAAAAGATTATTTCCGGCACTGCGCTGGAGAAAATGAAATTGCAATTGAGCCCGGGAGAATCTGTTTCAAGAGACTTCATCATAGAAGTTCTTACTGAATATGGCTTCAGGGAAACCGACTTTGTCTATGAGCCTGGAGAATTTGCCATTCGGGGAAGCATTATTGATGTTTTCTCCTATTCCCGTGATCATCCTTACAGGATAGACTTTTTTGGAGATGAAGTTGAGTCTGTAAGGGTTTTTGATATCGAAACACAATTGTCTCAAGGCAGGATCGAAGCAGCCACAATAATTCCAAACATACAGGAAAATGATGAATATCCTGACTGCACTGACAAAATTTCGGTTATATCTCTAATGGGAGAAAAAACCCTGATATGGACAAGAGATATGGATTTTATCCTGGCCAGGATGAATGATCTTTACGAAAGGGCAACAATTCCTGAAAATACAATTAATAATACAAACAAAAGTAAGCCTCTTTACAGTGGAGGTGAGTTTTTAAATGATGTAACCCGGTTCCCGGCAATTGAATTTGGCCAGTCAACATTCTTTAAGGATGGCCATGTGATTAACTTCCATACCAGTCCACAGCCGGTATTTCAAAAAAACTTCGAGCTGCTTACAGAAACCCTTGCCGGGAACACTGAAAAAAACTATACAAACTACATTTTCTCAGAGAATGAAAAACAATTTGAAAGATTAAAAGATATATTTAAAGAGATTTACGGCACCGTCCCTTTCACTCCCATTACTACCATTATCAGTCAGGGTTTTACCGATCATGATCTGGGCATTTGCCTTTACACCGACCATCAGATCTTCGAGAGGTATCATAAATTCAGATTGAAGGAGAGCTTTAAAAGAAAGGAGTCAGTATCGCTGAAAGCTATCCAGGACCTTCAACCAGGAGATTATATTGTACATATTGACCATGGTATCGGCAAGTTCGGGGGGCTCGAAAAGATTGATGTGAACGGCAAACTTCAGGAAGCTCTTAAACTTGTCTATAAAGGGGGCGACATACTTTATGTTAGTATTCATGCATTGCACCG
>SLPB01000147.1 GCA_007132225.1 Bacteroidales bacterium
GCAGGCGGACAGCAGAGGGACAGCAGGGGGACAGCAGGGACAGGCACTAATTAATTGGCAGAGAAGACAGATAGAGTCAATAAAAAATGAAAGACAATGGATGAAAAACCCGGCGATAATTATTTAAAAAAGGAGCTTGATGAATTAATAAAATTGGATATCACCAGGCATGCAATCACACGACTCTTCGAAACAGGAGAAGCTCAGGGTTATTCCTGCACAATCGAAACCAAAGGGGTTACAAAGCATTTAAATGCCAGAATGGTAAAATATGGCAACAATAACGCTGTTGCCTTCGTCAGGGATGTAACAGATCAGAAAATTGCTGAAGAAAAATTAAGGCAGTCGCAGGAAACTTACCTGGGAATTATCAATAGCGTTTCAGAGTCAATCTACGTGCAGGATGAGAACGGGGTATTTCTTGAGGTTAACGATGCTGCAGTTGCCTCTCACGGACTAAAACGCGAAGAAATAATAGGTCAAACCCCGGAAATACTTTCAGCCGAAGGTAAAAACGATCTTGATCTGGTGGCTGAGATGATTAAGAAAGCGTTTAATGGCAAGCCTCAACGTTTTGAGTTCTGGGGCATAAAACCTGACGGAACACTGTTTCCCGATGAGGTTACTCTTACCAGTGGAGTTTATTTCGGCAAAAATGTTGTTATTGCATTGGCAAGAAATATCTCTGAGCGCAAGCTGGCAGAGGAAACCCTCCGCGAAAACGAACAACGCTTCCGTGACTTATACGAGAACGCCACAGTGGGTATTTACCGTACCTCCCCTAATGGTGAGATTATTATGGCTAACCCCACCCTGGTAAAAATGATGGGATACGACTCTTTTAATGAACTAAAAAAGCGAAACCTGTCAGCCGAAAGTTTTGATCCGAATTACTCGAGAGACGATTTTCAAAAAGAAATTTCAAAGAATGGCAGGGTACATGGGTTTGAGTCTAAATGGAAGGTAAAGGATGGTTCGGCAATTTATATCTCAGAGAGTGCCCGAATGGTTTGCGATGAAGAGGGTAAGCCAATGTTTTATGAAGGAATAGTTGAGGATATTACAAATCGCAAACAATCAGAATTGGTAATGCAGACCCGCATGAGGCTAATCGAGTACGCTGAGAAGCATTCATTACCCGAACTTCTCAGGGAAACCCTAAGGGAAGCAGAAATCCTTACACATAGCCAGGTAGGGTTCTTTCACTTTATTGATGAGGATAAAGGGGAAATAATGCTTAGCCAGTGGTCGGGGCGAACTGAGAAAGAGTTATGCAAAACAGAAAGGGGATTTGACATGCATTACCCCATAGCCGTCGCAGGGGTTTGGGTTGACTGTGTTCATAAGCGTAAACCCATAATACATAACGACTACGAGGCATTAACCCATAGAAAAGGTTTGCCACGGGGTCATGTTAAATTGGTGCGCGAACTTGCAGTGCCTGTTTTAAGGAACAGGAAGATAGTTGCTGTACTTGGTATTGGCAATAAATCAACGAAATACAATAGTGATGATGTAGAAATAATTTCACAGCTGGCCGATTTAGCCTGGGATATTGCAGAGAAAAAGAAAGCTGAAGAAGCACTTAAATCAAGCGAGATAAGCCTGAAAAAGAAAAATGAGGAGTTAACCGAAAGCAATCAGCGAGTTATCAGGATTAACAAGGAGTTAATTGCTGCCCGTGAGAAAGCTGAGGAAGGCGATAAGCTTAAATCAGCTTTCCTGGCCAATATGAGTCACGAAATCCGCACACCGATGAATGGCATTCTGGGCTTTGCCGAATTACTGAAAAAGCCACACTTAACAGGAAATGAGCAACAGAAATACATTAGAATTATAGAAAAAAGTGGAGTACGTATGCTCAGTATCATCAACGATATTATTGATATTTCGAAAATTGAGGCCGGGCTGGTAAACCTGGATATTAAAAAAACGAATGTCAACGACCAAATAGAATACATCTATACCTTTTTCAAACCTGAGGTGGAAGACAAAGGAATGAAGCTGCTGTATAAAAAAACCTTATCGGCGCAAGAATCCATAATTAAAACCGACGGTGAAAAAGTATATGCCATACTTACCAACCTTGTTAAAAATGCCATTAAATACAGTAAAGATGGTAAAATAGAGATTGGCTGTAAAAAAAAGGATGAAAATCTTGAATTTTATGTAAAAGACACAGGGATCGGGATTCCGAAAGAGAGGCATGAAGCCATATTTGAGCGTTTTATTCAGGCAGATATTGCTGATAAAATGGCTCATCAGGGAGCAGGTTTAGGATTGTCAATTACCAAAGCATATGTGGAAATGCTTGGCGGAAAAATTTGGCTGGAAAGCAAGAAAGAGATTGGCTCAACATTTTATTTCACCTTACCATACAGATGCTGATCCAACTCTTCCTTTCCCTGCTGATTAAAAGGGATTATTCATGCCTGCCCATAGCAGGTTTAGAATCATCGCTAATCGCCTGGTCGCTTATAAAGGCAAACAAAGGATTGTTTAAGATCAACCAGTCATAAAATGGATAAATCTGATCGAAACATTCCCGGCTTAGTTCTTTATTAAAAGTATCCATCCAGGTGTCAAGTTGTGCCGGCCAGTAGGTAAGCTTAAAGCCGTGGCTGCGGTAAGCTCTGAAAACCCATAGCACGGTTTCGGTAAAAACGGCAGGGTTGCAGTCGTTAAACAGTGAGATCATAAAACGAATGTGGTTTCGATGATTATCGTACATCATATCAAGATTTCCTTCGCCGATAAGTTTCAAAATGTCATTGCGTTGACTTAACCCGTCGTTTAGAATGATGGTAATAGCATCAGCCTTAGAAATAAACTCTGCAATGGCCACACCGGATGGCTGTTTCAATTTTGATGCGGATTTTAAATGATCTTCTTTTTTTATTGTAGTATGTTTTGTTCACTGGTATATAATGGGATAACTATTCTTTCAACGGGAGGGTGAAAGAAAAGAGAGAGCCTTTGCCTGGTTCACTTTTAACCCATATTCTTCCGAGGTGCCCTGTAACAATACGATTAACAATACTTAGTCCCAGTCCGGTGCTGTTTTCTCCTGCAGTACCTTTTACGCTTATTTTCGAGAAAGGTGCAAAGACTTTATGAAGTTCGTCTTCGGGAATGCCCAGCCCCTCATCCCGGACACTTATTAATAAATACTCCCCCGTACTGAAAGCAATTCCTCTAACAGCCGCAGCATAAACTTGCTGGAATTTCTGATCATATCCATTATTTCCCGTAAACGATCCGAAATATTATAATCATCCGATTCCGATTCTAAAACCAACTCACTAAACATCATGACAGATGAAATGGGGTTGCGTAAATCATGCGCAGCCATTCCCAGGAATTGGTTCTTGAGTTCGTTTAGTTGAGAAAAGCAGTGGCTGCAGCCTTATCATTAAATTTTCTGTGATGGCTGTGGCCATGTGTTCTGTGGCTACCGATATCCTGTTTATTTCCCAGTACTCACCAATCTGGTAAGGCGACCGTTGAAAAATCTGGTAAACGTGTATCCGGGTTTATGTCTGGTTACAATGAATTAATTCCTGAAATACTTTTGAATCAATAATAGTAATTCGGCTTTTTTAATTGGTTTTGAAATATAATCGTTGCAACCCGTTTCAATTGCCTTTTCGCGGTCCCGGGATAGTCCATAAGCTGTCTGTGCTATTATGACAACCCCTTTGTTAAATTCCCGGATTTGGCGGGTGGCTTCATATCCGTCCATTCCAGGCATCCTGATATCCATCAGAACCAGATCTATATCAGGATTATTGCGACAGGATTCAACAGCATCAGTACCCGATTTTGCTATTAAAATTTCTTTGCCAACCGACCGGAGTTCTTCGTTCAACAACATTTCCGACACTTCATCATCTTCGGCAATCAGTATTTTTAGCTTTCTAACCTTACCGGCAATATCTGAAGACTCAAATCGCTGAGCAACTGTTTCTTTTATTGGTTCAGAATTGTATGGTAAGGTGAAATAAAATGCTGAACCAACTTTCTCTTCGCTTTCCACCCAGATTTTACCACCCAGCATTTCGATGTATGCCCTGGTAATCGACAATCCTAAACCTGCGCCCTGATTAGCCATTTTATTAGCATTGTCAGCCTGAATAAAGCGCTCAAATATGGCTTCCTGCCTCTCTTTCGGAATCCCGATCCCTGTGTCTTTTACATAAAATTCAAGATTTTCATCCCTTTTTTTACAGCCAATCTCTATTTTACCATCTTTACTGTATTTAATGGAATTTTTAACAAGGTTGGTGAGTATGGCATATACTTTTTCACCGTCGGTTTTAATTACGGCTTCCCGGGCTGATAAGGTTGTTTTTAGCAGCAGCTTCATTCCTTTGGCTTCCACCTCAGGTTTGAAAAAGGTATAGATGTATTCTATTTTCTCGTTGATATTCGTTTTCTTAATATCCAGTTTAACCAGCCCGGCCTCAATTTTCGAAATATCAATAATATCGTTAATGATACTGAGCATACGTGCTCCACTTTTTTCTATAATTCTAATGTAATCCTGTTGCTCATTTCCTGTTAAGTGTGGCTTTTTCAGTAATTCGGCAAAGCCCAGAATGCCATTCATCGGTGTGCGGATTTCGTGACTCATATTGGCCAGGAAAGCTGATTTCAGGCGGTCGCTTGCTTCTGCTTTTTCTTTAGCGATAACCAGTTCCTGCTCCGCTTTTTTGCGGCCGGTAATATTTTGTATTGCAACAGTAAAATTATGGTCCTGCATTGGAAAAACGCTGATCTCGAACCAGGAATTTGCCGGTTTAAAGAAAAGCTCTTTTTGTTGCGGTATACCGGAAATGAGAACTTTCCCATACAATTCGATAATGCCGTCCGCTTCCTTTTCCGGATATATTTCCCGTATGGTCTTGCCAATCAGGTTAACAGGTGATAAGCCGGTATGGGATTCAAAGGATCTGTTTACTTCCAGGTATTTACAGTCATTAGGATTGCCACAATCGTCATATAGCATTTGATGAATGCACAAACCATTTATTGAATGATCAAAAGTATCTCGGTAAGTTTTTTCACTCTCCAGTAATGCTTTCTCAGATAGCTTATACTGGGTGATATCTCTGAGCTGTTCGACGATATGTACAATATTTCCTTCTTTATCCAGTATTGGATTACTGCGGCAGTCCAGATAAATGCCTTTTTCAGGAACATATTTCTCTGTCTGTTGCATTTGTCCGGTTTTCAGCGCTTTATTTGTTGCACAATCATCACACACTGTATTCCGGCCTAAAAGTTCATAACATTTTTTACCTTTTACTACTTCAGGTGCCATATTCAGCATTTCGTAACCGGCACGGTTGTATCGTTCTATAGTATGATCGGTATTTTGAATGGCCAGCACATCGGGTATCCCGTTAATAATTCCTTCGAGGAGATTTTTTTGCCTGATAAGAGCTTCCTCTGCCTTTTTTCGTTCGGTAATTTCATTAATTGTTATAATTAAACCATTCGAAATAAATTGAATATACAATTCGCAAATCTTCACAGAACCATTTTTGCAGGTAATTTCATATTCTCCTGTATTTATTGTTCTTCTTGTTCCCTGAGCCTTTTTAAGATAAGGTTTCCATTGTTCAATAACTTTTTTGCGATATTCTCCATCAGGATAAGCAAGTTCATACCATTCTGAAACGGTTTTGGGCGAATGTCCGAACATTTCCTTGACACTACGACTCCAATACAGGACTTTTTCATTGTTTAAATCTGTAACGGCTATTGGAAATGGACTCTCATTGATGATTGACTTTAATCTCTCTTCGCTTTCTCTTTGGCCATTTTCGGCTTGTTTCCGGCTGATAATTTCACCTATGAGTATCGCGATTGATTTTAATCGTTTTTTTGAAACTTCAATAATGAAATCGGGCCTGGGTTTATATGCTATTGCTTGTTGTTTAAGAGTTTCAAAATCAATATTGAATTTTGCGGATAGTTCTTTCAGACTTTTTTCGTCTGTTGGCGGATTTCCATATCCTACATTTATAACTCCAACAACCTCGTTTCCTACAAAAATAGGTTCGGCATATAATTTTATTGCGCCAATACAGTCTGTATAGGTTGCCCTCTTTGATATAATTGCAGCTTTTGCCGAATTGTTCCAGCAATCGTCGTGGCAGAGCCACTTTCCGCAATTTAATGCTGTTTTATTATCATTAGTGTTGCAAAGTTTCCTTGCAGAAGCATCCAATAATTGACACCAGCCTGAATTGAAGGTCCCAAAAGCATAATCGCCGTTTTTTTCATATATAGCAACCGAAGTATCCAGCAAATCCATTAATTCAGCGGTCAGAATTTGTAAATTTTCTTTTCCGACACTATTCAGTATAGTTTGCCCGGTATTGAGTTCGGTTACATCACCATAAAACGGAATATAAGGCTCTGCACTGTTAATATTATCTTTCTCGTTAAGCCATTGTGTTTTAGCTAATTTTGCCTCGAGTTCCTGAACTTTTTCAGTTAGTTTTTGATAATCTGTATTTTCGATATTCATTTCATTGATATGTTGGGTTAAATAGGGGTCCGGAAGCCATAGACATGAGGGGATAACTCAGTATGAAGGTAACCATCAACACAATTATTCGGTTCGAACTAGCAACAACGCCGGTGGAACAAATTTCACCGGTGCCTATTACGCTGGAAATTCTGGGACTGCGGCTACAAGAAGCACATCCTATGATGGGTATCATTATCATAGACTTATTATTAGTAGTGCAGGGTTTCATGAGCACCAATTATTTATAAATGATTCCGAAGTTCACACACACTCAGTTACCAATAAAAACAATGGTGGTGGCATTGCCCACAACAACCTGCAACCTTTTATAGTATTAAACTATATTATCAAGTATTAAAAAAGTTGACGCAATTTACTACTTTTTTGTAGCTTTACTTGCCGTCCGGTTTATCAGGAGAGTTCCAGTTTGATACCGGTCAATCATGTTCAATCGCGTATAAGGCTAATTGCCGAAAAATCATCGATATTGTTTCTGGCATTTTTATTGATCAGTAGGAGTAAGGCTCCCCCGGGCTATAATTTTTCTTAACTTTGCCACAATAATCTTGAAGAACCTATCCGCCATGTTCAGGAACATCCTTTTGACAAGTCTTAGAAATATCTTAAGGAATAAGCTGGTATCCCTGATCAATTTCATTGGCCTCGGAGCTGGAGCCGGATTTTTCCTGCTGGTAATGCTGTTCGTCTCTCATGAATTTAAAATGGACAGGTTCATATGTGACAGCGACAGGACATACAGGGTGGAATACGGCAACTGGGCCCTTTTGGGTCCGGGTTTCGCGCTGATGACAGAGGAGGTGTGTCCGGAGGTGGAGGAAGCGGTATCCGTTTGCAACTATTTATTCAACAACCTGCTGGTTGAAAAGGATGATGAAAAGATAGTTATTCATGACTATTTGCCGGTGACCGGTAATTTTTTGGAATTTTTTGGCTTCCGGGTAATTCACGGAAACAGAACCAATCCCCTTGATGATCCATATTCGCTGGTGCTGACCGAAAGTGAGGCCTTTCGTCTGTATGGAACAGAAAATGCGGTCGGCAAAACGATCATTGCTTATGACCTCCCCCTGACCGTCACCGCAGTAATGGAAGATCCGCTGCACTTCCACCTCCCCTTCAAAGCCCTTACCTCATTCGCACTGCTGGAAATAATTTTTGATGATGGTGACTGGCGGACTTATTTGTTATCCAACATGAACAACCCGACCTATGTCAGGCTGGCTTCAGAATCCCTGAGAGAAGATGCGGAACAGAGAATAACAGACCATATAAAAGAGCTTTACCCCTCCCACCAGGTTGAAAACTTTTCATTAAGGCCGGTAAGGGATATTTACTTCAGGGGCGCACTGCCTTTCGAGGGACCTGTACGTCATGGCAACATGCAGTTTATCGGTGTTCTTATAATGGTTGCAGTACTGATAGTGGTTTTGGCCGGCATAAATTACACCAATCTCAGCACTGCAAGGGCCGCCCTGCGCACAAGGGAGATAAGCATCAGGAAAGTGGCGGGGAGTTCGCGAACCCTGATTGTGCTCCAGTTCCTTTCCGAATCCATCATAACGGTAGCATTTTCGATGATCGTGGCTTTTGCTTTCATCGAAGTTGCCGGCCCCACCTTCAGCACCCTTGTTGAAAGACCGGCAGATATCTCAATGCCGGCATTTTTCTGGATCTCCATTGCATTGTTTCCATTTGCGCTTGGAAGCCTGGCAGGAATTTACCCCGCACTTTTTCTGAGTTCCTGCAGCCCGGCAAGCATCATAAAGGGGGGCGGTCAGCGCGGAACAGGCAGAAGCTGGTTCAGGAAAGGGCTTATTGTATTTCAGTTCTCGGTTTCCGGGGGACTAATCATTGTTACACTGATAATTTTCAGCCAGATCAGCTATTTCACAAACTACGATACCAGTTTCAACAAGGAGCATATTCTTAATATCAACATTCCCCGCCAGTCAAATTATGGTTATGATGTTTTGAAGGAAAGAATGCTGCAGATACCGGGTGTAAGCGGGATATCACGTTCCAATTCAAGGCCGGGATCAGTACAGTGGCAGGAAAGCTTTACCGATATTGACGGGCATTCACACAATTTTTCATTTCTGCCGGTTGACCCCGATTATATAGACCTACTGGGGCTCGAACTGACAGAAGGGCGAAATTTCAGCTGGGACAGGCCCGATGATATCAGGGAAAAGATAATAATAAACGAGACGCTTGCCAGGATGACCGGCTTCAGTGACCCCATAGGTGAGAACCTGGCGGGAGGATATGCAGACGCCATTATAATCGGGGTGGTGAAGGACTTTAACTACAATTCGCTTCACAGCGAAATCGGCCCACTGGGAATGAGTTTCAGGAATTCCGGCTATAACACTTACAATATCAGGATCGGCAGACACGACACCGGCGAAGTGCTTGGTGAGATAGAGAAGGTATGGAATGAATATTCCACCGGTGCGCCGTTCGACTACTCATGGCTGGAAGAATCATTCAACCGGAATTACCGGAGCGAAATGCTTATGGTCAGGATGTTCGGCTATCTTGCCCTCCTGGCGGTATTGATTGCCTGCATGGGTCTTTTTGGCCTGTCTGCCTTCACCCTTCAAACCAGAATGAAAGAGATCAGCGTCAGGAAAGTAATGGGTGCTTCATCTTTTAACATTGTCAGGATGCTGGCAAGGGAGTTTTCCGTTATTGTGGTGGTATCGAATCTTATTGCATGGCCCGTGGTCTGGTTTAGCATGAATAACTGGCTGAACAATTTTGCCTACAGGACCAATATAAGCTGGCACTTTTTCATTATATCACTTTTTATTAGCCTTATAATAGCCCTCTCGACGGTATCATGGCACTCCTGGCAGGCGTCCCGCTCCAACCCGGCAGAGACCCTGAAATATGAGTGATCGTCTTTTTCAGATTCCGGGTCAGAGGTAACAGGTGTCAGCTACCTGGAAGAGCCTGCTGCAAACTGCGCCTGACCGGCCAAAAGTTATCAGTCGTGTCACCTGGCCCGACGAACATCCCTTATTATGAAGCAAAAGCATGAAAAAA
>SLPB01000168.1 GCA_007132225.1 Bacteroidales bacterium
AAAAGGAATAAAAGGAATAAAAGGAATAAAAGGAATAAAAGGAATAAAAGGAATTTATTGGTTTAATAATTTTAAATTTAAGTAATTATGGCAAAAATTAATTTTGGTGGTGTAGAAGAAACAGTAGTTACCCGTGAGGAATTTACAATGGATAAGGCAAAGGAAGTTCTTGGAAATGAACTTGTGGCAGTAATAGGATATGGCGTGCAGGGGCCGGCTCAGGCTCTTAATATGAGAGATAATGGCATAAAAGTAATTGTTGGGCAAGCACCTGAATTTAAATCCGATTGGGACAGGGCTGTAAAAGATGGCTGGGTTCCCGGTGAAACACTTTTTCCTGTTGAGGAAGCTGCACGTAAGGGAACAATAATACAGTACCTGGTATCCGATGCTGCACAAGGCACTCTATGGCCAATTCTCAAGCCCTGTCTTAATGAAGGAGACGCTCTTTATTTTTCCCATGGATTTTCTATTACCTATAAAGAACAAACAAAAATCATCCCTCCTTCAAATGTGGATGTGATTCTTTGCGCACCAAAAGGTTCAGGTACCAGTGTCCGCCGTAATTTTCTTGCAGGTGCCGGCATCAATTCCAGTTATGCTGTTTTTCAGGACTACACAGGCAGAGCAGAAGAACGGACACTGGCTGTTGGAATTGCAATAGGATCAGGGTACCTGTTTCCCACCACATTTGAATCAGAGGTGTACAGTGACCTGACCGGTGAACGTGGTATACTTATGGGTGCTTTGGCAGGTCTGATGGATGCACAGTATGAGGTGCTTCGTGAGAACGGGCATTCACCGAGTGAAGCATTTAACGAAACCGTTGAGGAACTGACCCAGAGTCTTATACGCCTTGTTGACGAGAAGGGAATGGATTGGATGTATGCCAACTGCAGTGCCACAGCGCAGCGCGGAGCACTTGACTGGCGCCCCAGGTTCCGGGAAGCTACACTTCCTGTATTCCATGAGCTTTATGAAAAAGTAAAATCAGGTGAAGAGTGTAAAAGAGTCCTGGAATCAACCGGTGCCGATAACTACAAGGAAATGCTTGAAGTTGAGCTTAAAGAACTGCGTGATTCCGAGCTCTGGCGCACCGGTGCGGAAGTGAGGAAGTTGCGGCCTGAAAATAAGTAGTGTTTGCCAGGAAATTTTATTTATATACTGACAATTAACATATTTATTACAATATTTTAAGATATAGTTTCAAAGTCAGGGAATAAACTAAAACATAAAGAGATGAACAATAAGATCCAGATTTTTGATACCACACTCAGGGATGGAGAGCAAGTTCCGGGCTGTCAGCTTAATACCATTGAGAAAATTGAAATTGCCAGGCAACTTGAAAAACTTGGCGTAGATATCATTGAAGCAGGCTTTCCTGTCTCAAGCCCCGGTGATTTCAACTCGGTAGTAGAAATATCAAAGAATATAAAGGAACCCGTAATTTGCGCACTGACCCGTGCAGTTAACAAGGATATAGAAGTTGCAGCTGAATCACTTAAGCATGCTAAAAGAAAACGGATACACACAGGTATAGGAACATCAGAATTTCATATAAAAAATAAGCTCAACTCCAATCCTGAAGATATCCTGAAACGTGCAGTTGCAGCTGTGAAATTTGCAAGAAAATTTGTTGATGATGTTGAATTTTATGCCGAAGATGCGGGAAGGTCAGATAACGAATATCTTGCCAGGGTCATTGAAGCCGTTATTAAAGCCGGTGCTACTGTGGTTAACATACCCGATACCACAGGCTATTGCCTCCCCCAGGAATACGGTGAGAAAATTGCTTATCTGGTAAATAATGTGCCAAATATTGATAAAGCGGTGATCTCTACACATTGCCACAATGACTTGGGTATGGCTACTGCCAATACACTGGCCGGGATTGTAAATGGTGCACGCCAGGTTGAAGTTACTGTCAATGGTATTGGCGAAAGGGCCGGAAACACCTCGCTTGAAGAGGTGGTGATGGCTATTAAAAGCCACCATGCACTTGACTATGAAACAGGTGTTAATGCCACGGAGATCATCAAGTCCAGCAAGCTTGTCTCAACCCTGATGCGCATGCCTGTGCAACCCAATAAAGCTATAGTCGGGCGGAATGCTTTTTCACACTCCTCGGGTATTCACCAGGATGGAGTATTGAAGTCAAGACAAAATTACGAGATAATAGATCCCGCTGAGATCGGCCTCAAAGAATCTGCCATAGTGCTTACTGCCCGTAGCGGCCGGGCGGCTCTCAGGCATAGATTGCAATTACTTGGATACGAGGTTGAAGCAGAAGAGCTTGAGGATGTATACCAGCGTTTTCTGGATTTTGCAGATAAGAAAAAAGATATAAACGATGAAGATCTGGAAATTCTTGCAGGCAGAGAGAAAAAGAAAGGCAAACCTCCTATTGAGCTGGTCTCTTTGCAGGTGATGTGTGGCAAATCAACAATACCAACGGCAACTGTTCAGGTAAGCTTTAAGGGTGATGTATTTACGGAAACAGCTTCAGGCAACGGACCGATAGATGCTTCATTCACCGCAGTTAAAAATCTTGTTAAAAGGCGTGTCAGGCTTGAAGAGTTTCTGATACAGGCAATTACCAGGGGGAGTGATGATCTCGGGAAGGTGCATGTTCAGGTTGAACACAAAGGAGACATTTATTATGGTTTTTCTGCTCATACCGACATTGTAACTGCTTCAGTTGAGGCATTCCTGGACGCGCTCGGAAAGATTTCCTGACAGGGGCCGGGACTGTTTAACCGCAACAATCTGCCCTGTTAAGCGTTGATGTGTTGTATCAATATAATTACCAAAAGTAATAAATTAATATCAATGGACAGTAAAACTATTTTTGATAAGATATGGGACCGGCATATTGTTGTAAATATACCGGAGGGACCCAGTGCACTTTATATAGACCGTCATTTCATTCATGAGGTTACCAGTCCGCAGGCTTTCGGCGGGTTAAAGGAAAGGGGGATTTCTGTTTTCCGTCCTGAAAAAACAGTTGCCACACCCGATCATAACGTACCGACTATAAATCAGCATCTCACCATTCATGAAGAACTCAGCAGGGTCCAGGTGGACAAACTTACTGAGAATTGCAGGGACCATAATATTACACTTTACGGAC
The DNA here is from genome assembly GCA_007132225.1 of Bacteroidales bacterium. Taxonomy (GTDB): domain Bacteria; phylum Bacteroidota; class Bacteroidia; order Bacteroidales; family PUMT01; genus PXAP01. The sequence goes on from SLPB01000168.1 coordinate 3,131, forward strand.
TTAATAATCCTTTTAACGGGATAGTACATGTTATTGGCCCTGAACTTGGTATTACCCAGCCGGGAATGACTATTGTTTGTGGCGACAGCCACACTTCGACACATGGAGCTTTTGGAAGTGTTGCTTTTGGGATTGGTACAAGCGAAGTGGAAATGGTACTTGCAAGTCAGTGTGTTCTGCAGAGCAAGCCAAAAAAAATGCGAATTAATATAGATGGTGATTTGCAACGTGGAGTTGCCTCCAAGGACATTATCCTTTATATAATCTCACAAATATCCACAGGAGGGGCAACAGGATATTTTGTGGAGTATGCCGGGTCGGCAATACGCAGCCTTTCCATGGAATCGAGGATGACAATCTGTAACATGAGCATAGAGATGGGGGCACGCGGCGGACTGATTGCTCCGGATGAAGTTACCTTTGAGTATATTAAAGGCCGGGAGTTTGCTCCCAAAGGAGAGCAATGGGATCAGAAACTTGAATTCTGGAAATCGCTGCCTTCTGATCCGGATGCAGCATTTGACAAGGAATTGTTTTTTCGTGCCGGGGATATTGAACCGATGATAACCTATGGTACCAATCCCGGAATGGGAACCGGAATAAGTGGAAAAATACCTTCCCTTCAAGAGATCGATAATGCTTCCCGGAATTCATTCAATAAATCGCTTGAATATATGGGCTTTTCGCCTGGCGAAGCAATGGAGGGTAAAAAAGTGGATTATGTTTTCGTGGGAAGTTGCACCAACGGGCGTATAGAGGATCTCAGGATCTTTGCTTCCTTTGTTAAAGGTAAAAGAAAAGCCGATAATCTTACTGTATGGATAGTACCTGGCAGCAGGCAAGTAGAGAGACAGGCCGAGAAGGAGGGTATACGGAAAATTCTGGAGGAGGCCGGCTTCGAAATGCGTCAGCCCGGATGTTCTGCATGCCTGGCAATGAATGAAGATAAAATACCTGAAGGTAAATATGCAGTTTCCACCTCAAACAGGAATTTTGAGGGAAGACAGGGCCCGGGAGCCCGCACAATGCTGGCCAGCCCTCTTACCGCAGCGGCAACTGCCATCACCGGCAGGGTAACAGACCCGAGGACTTTTTTATAACAATAAAACAATATTTTTATGCCAATTGAAAAATTTACAACTCTCATATCAGAATGCGTTCCCCTTCCCATTGAAAATGTGGATACTGACCAGATAATTCCTGCAAGGTTTCTTAAAGCAACTACCCGGGAAGGTTTTGGGGAAAACCTTTTCAGGGATTGGCGTTATGATAAAACAGGAAAACCAAAAGAGGATTTTGTTCTGAACAGCGACCGTTATTCTGGTGAGATCCTGGTGGCCGGGAAGAATTTCGGTAGCGGAAGCAGCAGGGAACATGCAGCCTGGGCACTTAAGGATTACGGGTTTAAAATTGTTGCTTCAAGCTACTTTGCCGATATTTTTAAAAGCAACTCACTGAACACTGGGCTGCTGCCTGTCCAGGTTTCAGAAAGTTTTCTTGCCAGGCTGTTTGAACTGCTGGATACTGATCCCTCAATAAAAGTTAAGGTTGATCTGGAAAACCAGCTAATCTCAATATTACCCGACGGGCCACAGGAGAATTTTGAGATCAATACATACAAAAAGAATTGTCTTTTAAACGGATACGATGATATAGATTATTTATTAAGCATTAAAGCGAAAATAAGTGACTGGGAAAAAAGAATGGTGATATGAGAAAAGTAGAAGTTATGGATACCACCCTCAGAGATGGGGAACAGACGACAGGCGTTTCATTTAATGAGTCTGAAAAACTGGCTATTGCACAGATGCTTCTTGATGAAATAAAGGTGGATCGTATAGAGATCGCCTCTGCAAGAGTGTCTGAAGGCGAATTTAATTCTGTTAAAAGAATAACGCAGTGGGCTTCCGGCAAAAACTTACTGAACAAGGTGGAAATCCTAAGCTTTGTTGACGGTACTATTTCCCTGGACTGGGTTGTTGAGGCGGGAGGAAGAGTTATCAACCTGCTTACAAAAGGATCCCTGCGGCACCTGGAGGGACAGTTACGCAAATCCCCGTCTGAACACTTCAGGGATATTGACCTGGTAATTAAGGAGGCTGAAAAAAGAGGAGTAAGCGTTAATATATATCTGGAGGACTGGTCCAACGGAATGATCCATTCACCTGATTATGTTTTTCAGATGATAGATCATTTCAGTAAAAGTAAAGTTATGAGAATAATGCTTCCTGATACTCTTGGAATTCTTAATCCGGACCAGACTTTTGATTTCTGCAGTTCTATTACCTCCCGCTATCCTGATGTAAGATTTGATTATCATGCTCACAATGATTATGACCTTGGTGCAGCAAATACTTATGCTGCCGTTAAGGCAGGGGTTACAGGCGTTCATACCACCGTTAACGGGTTGGGTGAAAGGGCCGGCAATGTTCCACTGGCCAGTGTTATCGGAGTGCTGAATGATCATCTTAAGGCGGAGAACAATATGGATGAATCTAAATTGTCAAAGGTTTCAAAAATGGTTGAGCTCTTCAGCGGACTGAGGATTCCTGCAAACAAACCGCTTACCGGTGAGTTTGTCTTTACGCAGTGTTGCGGTGTGCATGCCGATGGCGATAATAAAGGGAATCTCTATTATAACGATCTTTTGCCCGAGCGTTTCGGAAGATTGAGACGGTATGCGCTTGGAAAAACTTCCGGAAAAGCCAGCATAGAAAAGAATCTTGAAGAGCTGGGTATCAGCCTTTCCAAAGAAGATGTTGAAAAGGTTACCAGCAGGGTTATTGAGCTTGGCGATAAAAAAGAAATTGTTACTACTGAAGACCTTCCCTACATAATATCCGACGTTCTGAAAAACGGATCTCAGGTGCAGAATATAAAACTTGTAAATTATCATCTTTCAGTTGTACGCGGATTAAAACCCGTCGCTTCTATATGTGTTAGCATTGATAATAAGGTCTATTCTGAAACTTCTCTAGGTGACGGACAATATGATGCGTTTATGAAGGCCATGTGGAAAATATATGAAAGAATAGGGCACACCAGGCCTGTTCTCACCGATTATTTTGTTACCATTCCACCAGGCGGAAAAACTGATGCACTTGTGGAAACATCCATTACCTGGGAATACAAGGGTCTGGAGTATAAAACAAGGGGACTGGATGCAGATCAGACAGAGGCTGCAATTAAGGCAACCATGAAAATGCTTAATATAATATCCAGCCAGCAACTGAAAATAAAGCCTTCTGGTATATAGACAACAAGTCGGGACTTTTTAATAGTTTTGCACACCGGAAGTGATAAAATAAATATTGTGAATCATCCATATGCCAGGTCACACAAAAAGACAAATCTAAAGCATGGATGATACATGAGAGTGAAATATTGTCATGGTAAGATATATAAGACCAGTAATTTAATATTAATATTTACTTATGAACTTAAAAATTGCAGTACTCGCCGGCGACGGTATTGGTCCGGAAATAATTGACCAGGCTATAAAAGTAATTGATTCTGTTTGCAGGAAAAAGGGGCATACAACCCAATACCGTAAAGGTCTTGTAGGGGCAACCGCGATAGATAATACAGGCAACCCTTATCCGGAAGAAACCCATCGAATCTGCATGGAGTCGGATGCAGTACTATTTGGTGCTATTGGAGATCCACGTTTTGATAACGATCCCAGGGCCCGGGTCAGGCCGGAAAGCGGACTGCTGGAGATGAGAAAAAAGCTTGGTCTTTATGCCAATATAAGGCCGGTAATGACTTTCCCTTCCCTTTTACATAAATCCCCCCTTAGGAAGGATCTTGTTGAAGGTGCTGATTTAGTTGCCATACGTGAACTTACCGGGGGTATTTATTTCGGAAAACCCCAGGGCCGGTCAGAAGATGGTAACACTGCTTATGACACCTGTGTATATCATCGTTATGAAATTGACCGTATATGTCGTCTGGCTTTTGATTTTGCCATGAAACGCAGGAAAAAGCTCACTATGGTTGACAAAGCCAACGTACTGGCAACATCAAGGTTGTGGAGAGAGACAATGCAGGAAATAGCACCTGATTATCCTGATGTTGAGCTGGAATACATGTTTGTTGATAATGCTGCCATGCAGATAATACAATGGCCAAGACGTTTCGATGTGCTGGTAACGGAAAACATGTTCGGTGATATTCTAACTGACGAAGCAAGTGTTATTACGGGGTCCCTTGGACTGCTCCCCTCTGCATCAATAGGACTGCATACTTCAGTTTTTGAGCCCATACACGGTTCTTATCCCCAAGCTGCCGGAAAGAATATTGCAAACCCGCTGGCAACTGTGTTATCTGCCGCGCTGATGTTTGAATATGCATTTAATATGAAAAGTGAGGCTGACCTTGTCCGAAGCGCTGTTGAGGCATCAATGACAGAAGGAGTAGTGACCGAAGATATTGACTCTTCTAATGCAACAGGGACTTCGGAAGTAGGAGACTGGCTGGCAGAGTGGATTGAAAAACAGTAGCATGAACAAGTAACTTAATTGATTAAACTCTTATTATGAAAAATACTGAAAAGCAATACACCGATACTTCATTTTCCGAAATACACAGTATTATAAGCCGGGGAAGGTTCCTGTAATATATCAATAATTATGCTGTTCTGAATATATAATATAAAAGCCTTTCCCCAGCGGGTCAGGCTTTTTTTCGGGTAATCCACAAGAGCGCATATAAAATAACATGCAAAAAAATAATTTCCATTATGAAGAAGGTTTTAAAATTTGGCGGAAGTTCATTGAGTGAACCACCTGCATTAGCTACCCTGTTGCAGGTTATATCTTCCGAAATTGAAAAAAAGAATCAAATAATTGTTGTGTGTTCTGCACTTGAGGGTGTTACCAATCGCATAAATGATCTCGTTGATCAGGCTATTACCGGTAAGGATGTTTCAGGGGGAGTAAAAGATCTGGAAGAGTTTCATTATAAACTTGTGAGGAGCCATCTTGAGGTGCGTCGGCAGAATCAGGCACTACTCGGACTAAAACTATATTTTAATCAGTTAGAGGAGATGCTTGCAGGGATTATGGCCCTGGGTGAGGTGTCCCTGAGAACCATTGACCGGGCACTTTCCTATGGTGAGCTTTGCTCGGCTTTTATGTTTACATCTTTTGTTGAACAGTTCTGCGGTAAAGCTGTATTTGCAGATGCCCGTCAATTAATTAAAACAGACAGTAACTTCGGACAGGCAAATGTGAATGAGGAATTCAGCAATTCCCTTATCAGGTCTTTCATTAAAGAAAATGAGGGTTCTATACCTGTCTTCACCGGGTTTATTGCTTCCAACGAAGCGGCTGTAACTACCACCCTGGGCCGGGGCGGGTCGGATTATACCGCAGGAATTGTCGCGTTTGCAGTGGATGCAGATGAAATACAGATATGGACCAATGTGGATGGCATAATGACAGCCGATCCAAGGAGGGTGGACAAGGCTTTTTCCATTCCCCTTCTCACCTATAGCGAAGCTGTTGAATTAAGCTATTTCGGTGCCAAGGTTATTCATCCTCCTACCATGTTCCCCGCAAGGTCCAAGAATATACCAATCATAATAAAAAATAGTTTTAACCCTTCCTTTAAGGGGACTTATATTGTTAGCACCTCTGATAAAAATGGTTCTCTTATCAAGGGTATATCATGCATTTCAGAAATTTGCCTTATTACCATACAGGGAGGTGCCATGGTAGGAGAAAAGGGCTTCAGCGGGAGGTTGTTCAGCAGACTTGCCGGTGAAGGCATAAATGTTTTTCTTATTACACAGGCAAGTTCTCAGCACAGCATAAGCCTGGCCATTAGTCCGCGCGACATAGCTGTGGCCAGGAAAGTAATAAATTTGGAGTTTGAGCAGGACTTTGAAACAGGAAGACTTGATAAACCCGACTTCGATGATAAACTTAGCATTATCGCGGTTGTAGGGGAGAATATGCGGCAGAAAAGAGGCTTGTCAGGCAAAGTTTTCAGCTCTCTTGGAAGGAACGGTGTTAATGTTGTTGCCATTGCCCAGGGATCGTCAGAACTGAATATCTCTGTTGTAATTGATCGAAAAGATTTGTCCAAGGCAATGAATTCGATTCATGATACCATGTTTCTTTCACCTGTAAAAACCCTGAATGTGTTTTTTTGCGGGGTTGGGAATATCGGTAGCACATTGCTCAGACAAATTGACAGCCACCACAGTTTTCTCGAGGTAAATCGTCATATAAAACTGAATCTTGCCGGTGTGTGTAATAGTAAATCATTTATATTCAACCAGGAGGGCATCAGCGCCCGGTCATGGAAAAAGGATCTTGAAGAAAACGGCGGGCCTGGCAGTGTGAATGATTTTATTGAATACGCTTTCAGCCTGAATCTTCCCAATTCTGTTTTTGTTGATAATACCGGTAGCATTGATGTTTCAAATTTATATGGCAGGCTCTTTGAAAAAAGTTTTTCAGTTGTTACCTGTAACAAGATCGGAAATACAGGTGACTTTAACTCTTACCACCATAATAAAGAGGTTGCCCGTAAGTTTGGCGTGGATTACTGGTATGAAACCACTGTGGGAGCTGGCCTCCCAATAATTAAAACACTTCAGGAACTATTGATCAGTGGTGATGAGATACTGAAGGTAGAGGCAATACTATCGGGCACTATCTCTTTTGTTTTCAATGAGTACAAGGGTGAACGCACTTTTGCTGAAGTTGTCAGGATGGCCCAGGAAAAGGGTTTTACCGAACCTGATCCCAGGGATGATCTGAGCGGACTGGATTTTGCAAGGAAAATGCTTATACTGGCACGGGAAACTGGCCTGAAAACCGAGTTTGAGGATCTGGAACTGCAACCTATATTACCTGAAAACTGTCTCAATGCCTCTTCTGTTGAAGATTTTTACAATGAACTTGAAGCTTCGGAAGAGTTTTTCAGGGCCCTGAAGAATAAGGCTGCAGAAGAGAATAAAGTTATGCATTATGTGGGGATTCTATATGAGGGTAAGGTAAAGACTGAGCTTATGATGCTTGACTCAAAACACCCATTCTACAATCTCTCAGGCAGTGATAATATCATATCATTTACAACGAATCGTTACCTGGCTAATCCCATGGTAATAAAAGGACCGGGAGCAGGTGCCGAGGTTACAGCTGCCGGAGTTCTTGCCGACCTTGTAAGGGTGGCAGCAGAGTGATTTTCAGAAAGATGATTGATGCTTTAAAGGATACAGTCCTAAGCTTAATATAAATATTGAAAAATTATGAATTCAGTCAGGGTTTTTGCTCCTGCCTCCGTTGCCAATGTTAGTTGCGGTTACGATGTGCTGGGTTTTGCAGTCCACGAGCCTGGTGACGAAGTTGTCATGAATCTTACTGACAGTGGCAAAGTAAGTCTTGATCTGGTTGAAGGAGATGATGGCCGCCTTCCCCTGGATCCGAAAAAAAATACTGTTAGTGCAGTAGTAATAAATTTCCTGAATCATATTGGATCAGATCAGGGAATCAGCATTAAACTGTATAAGAAAATGCCATTTGGAAGCGGACTGGGATCCAGCTCAGCCAGTGCTGTGGCCGGCCTTGTCGGAGTGAATGAATTAATGGGCAACCCATTAAGCCGGCTTGACCTGCTGCCCTTTGCCATGGAGGGTGAACGGCTTGCCTGCGGAAATGCACATGCCGATAATGTTGCTCCGGCACTTCTTGGAGGAATGGTGCTTATACGATCCTATGATCCCCTGGATGTTATTACCTTGCCTGTACCCGAGGGATTGAGCTGTGCACTGGTTTATCCGCATGTTGAAATACCTACTATGGAAGCAAGACAGATCATAAGAGCAAATATACCCATGGCAAGTGCTATAAGGCAGTGGGGGAATGTGGGCGGACTGATTGCCGGGTTGTACAGTGATGACCTTGAGCTGATAGGAAGGAGCATGGAAGATGTAATTGTTGAACCTGTGAGAAAGATGCTGATCCCTCATTTTGATGAGATGCGGGATATTGCACTTGAATCCAAAGCCATAGGATTTGGTATTTCCGGATCAGGTCCCACTGTTTTTGCACTTTGCGGTAATGAGAAAATTGCAAAAGATGTGATCCTGTCTCTGGCGGAACGGCTGAATGCAGACGGCCTGGATTCAACTTGCTATGTTTCTGAAATAAATACAGAAGGAGCCCGTGTAATGTAACACACTCCTTTTTAAACATATAGTATTAATTATGCTTTACTACAGTACAAACGGTCAGTCAGCCTCAGTTTCCCTGAAAGAGGCAGTCATCAGGGGACTTGCTCCTGATGGCGGGTTGTTTATGCCTGTTTCGCTTCCTGAAATACCGGCTTCATATTTTAATTCCCTGAATAATAAAACCCTCAGGGAGATATCATTCTATGTAGTATCCGCTTTTTTGGAAGATGATATACCCCGGACCGTCCTGTCGGATATTGTTGATGATGCGCTTAGTTTCCCCATCCCTTTGAAAGAAGTCGAACAGGGTGTATCCAGCCTTGAATTATATCACGGGCCAACTATGGCCTTTAAGGATGTCGGTGCCAGGTTTATGTCAAGGCTCATGTCTTATTTATACCGCAATGAAAACAAGTCATTAAATGTAATTGTTGCAACTTCAGGAGATACCGGATCGGCTGTAGCTTCAGGATTTTACGATGTTGAAGGAATAAATGTGTTTGTGCTTTTTCCAAAATCCAAGGTAAGTCCCCTTCAGCAAAAACAGATCACTACCTGGGGGGGGAACATTTATCCTGTTGAGGTCAATGGCAGTTTTGATGATTGTCAGAAGCTTGCCAAGCAGATGCTGGGTGACAGGGAGTTAAACGGGTTACTATCTCTGACATCTGCCAATAGTATCAATATTGCGAGACTAATACCCCAGAGTTTTTATTATTTCCATGCTTTTGCCCGGCTTGAAAATAATACCCGAAATGTTGTCTTTAGTGTTCCAAGTGGTAATCTTGGCAATCTTACCGCCGGATTAATGGCCAGAGCTGCCGGGTTGCCGGTACATAAGTTTATTGCCTCTGCCAATATTAATGATGTTTTCCCGAAGTTTATGGAAACAGGTCAGTATAAACCGTTTCCTTCAAAACAAACTATCAGCAATGCAATGGATGTGGGAGATCCGAGTAATTTTGTCCGCATAAACGAGTTAATGGGATCAAGCCTCAGTAATTTCCGCGAAAGCATAGTATCTTTTTCTTTCAGTGATCAGGAAACCTCAGATGCCATACAAAGAGTTCACGCTGAGAGAGACTATATTATGGACCCTCACGGAGCTGTTGCTTATCTTGGGTTAAAAAAGTTCCTCAGGGAAAACGGGCCGGCAGTAAACGGGATATTCCTTGAAACTGCCCATCCTGCAAAATTCCCTGAAACCATGAACCGGATCATTGACGGTTTTGATGATCTTCCTCCCCAATTGCAGGGTGTCCTTAACAGGGAGGAGAAGTTCAGTTCTATTGGGAAAGATACTCCCGAACTGAAAGAATATATTATGAGGGTTAACCAGGTTTCTTAATCTGATAATTATCAATTTCTCTTTCCCGGAAAACTTCCAAAACCAACTACCTGGAATTCGGAAACATCAAATTTACGGGGACTATCAGGATTTATCTCCCTGACTATCATTTTTGAACGGGAGGCTGTTGATTTATCAATGAAGAGATATTCCATTATGACTCCCTTTAATTCCGACTTGCCGGTTGCAGGTGACTGTAATCCTCCCATGTAGCCCCAGGCCCGGGAATAATCAAACTGTGCCTCAGGTGAAATCCAAAAATCCATCCTGACACTGTCGTCCTCCCATGTATATTCATCAGAGGAAAAGCCTGCTATTACCTTTGTTTTTCCGGTTTTGCGGTACTCAGGAATGACAATTTCATAATCCTCCCCGTATGCATTTTCATCTTTATCAATCTCTTCATGTTCGTAACCGGCAGCCTGAGTGTCCGGATCAAATTTAAATGCCAGTCCGGTTTTCTCATTATCCGCTTCAGAAAGCATGAGCATAACATAATTTTTCATATCAAAAATCATCAGGTGTTGTCCGTACTCCCCTGTTGCCTGGTTTACTCCTGAGAATTGCATAGCAAAACTGCTGTCATCCTCATTGTAAAACAGTGTGTAATCAATCTCCGAAACCTCACTGGTTTCACCATCATCAACCTCAACATCCATGCTCATGCTTGAGTTAAAGTTGTACTGATCTTCAAAATCAAGATCGGCCATACCCATAGCCCTCGTCATCCTGTCCCCCAATCCCCGCTGAAAAGGGGAGGTGGGAGTGACCTGGTCATTTTCTCCTGGAGTATCTTCTTTTGTCTTTTTTTCCTCTTTTTCGCTTTCCTCTTTCATGGCTTCTCTGATCCTGTCTCTGAGAAGACCGCGAACCTGGCCACTGGATGTGCCAGCACCAAGAAAGGTGCAGATCAGCATAAGTAAAATAAATCTTTGCATCATGATATCCGAATTTTAGTTTTTAAAAGAAGCATGGTGATTCTTAAAGTATCACAGATAAAGGAATACAGATAATTAAAAGCCACATCTGGAATGTGCTTATAAACAGACAATTTACAAAATAATTTAGAAAGGTTAAAATTAAAAGGGAATTAATTATTATTTTTCTTCAACCCATTTATTTTCATCCGGCAGCCAGAACTGTTCAATTACCTGAACCAGGTTTCCTTCTCCGTCAAAAAAGCTCAGATTCCGGAAATAATTAACCCACTGCTGGTTTTCATGATCCCAGTTCTGCTCAAGGTATTGAGTGTTATTTCCATGATTATCGTAATGGTAGATATCTCTCCAGTTGTTTTGCCATACATCCGGTCCGGGAACCCAGAATTGACGGTAATACTCTTTAAGATTCCCGTTGCCGTCAAAAACTGAAATGTATTTTTGTTCATTGATCCAGGTGTCGTTCTCAAAATCCCTGTACTGTTCGGTTTTTTCAGCTGTCTCACCTGAACTGTTATATTTGAAGGTCCATCGGATATCATCTACCCAGTCCCCGTCATTCATAAACTGAAACACATATTCGTTTATATTTCCTGACTGGTCGAAATCAAACAAAACCCTTTTCCTGTCATCATCCTCTTCCTGAGTAAAACATTCATATGGAACAAGAAGCCCCAGGGTGATAATTATGATATAAATCAAATGCTTCATATAATTTTCAGCTGATTTTAAATAAGTTTATAACTCATTTACACGGTTATCCTTTTTACGTTACCTGAAACTTGCCATAATCACTGATTATAAACAGCAAAAGTAGGAAAATAATTATTCATTTGATATCTTGGTGGCTTATAACCGGAACTGTTTAACTAATCAGCATAAGAAAAAAAGAAAATACCCCGGTTTAAAATCTTAGATCATTCCGATGTCTTAACCCCCTGATTGACTGGACAAAATTTGAGTTATCGGTTTTGCACCTTAAATTAGCGGAACAATGAGTAAAAGTAAATGTAAATTCAGATAAAATGGATGCCAAAGAAATAAGGGTTTTTTTAAAGCAGGTTGAATTGTTCAGGGAACTGGACAGTTCAGAACTCGAAGCACTGTACCGATTTACCTGTGAAAAAATATTTCCTGCCGGCTCACTTCTTTTCCGTGAAAACACGCCCCGCTCAAATATTTTTGTGATCTACAGTGGAGACGTTGAATTATTCAAGAGTACAACATCCGGAATGGAGAAGAGGCTAACATACTTCAGCCGGGGAGACTTTCTGGGGGAAGGATCCTGGGGAAGCAAATCACCTCATTCAACATCTGCAAGGGCATTATCAAACACTAAGGTGCTTATTATTGAAAAGGAATATTTCCTTGAGAACAGTTCGGCAGCCCTGAAGATATTTTCCAATATCGCCAGGGTGATGTCACGAAGGATGCGAAATGCCAATAACCGGATAATGGATGTTGGTGCTCAGTATGAATCAGGACGGACCAGGAAAGAGAATGATCTGCTTGGCGACAGGAATGTTCCATTTGAAGTATATTATGGCATCCAGACACTCAGGGGAATAGAGAACTTTAATATTAGCAGTATAACCCTTAGTTTCTACCCTTTACTGATAAACGCCCTTGTTATGGTTAAGATGGCAGCGGCCAAAGCAAACTATGAACTCGGACTGCTGGATAAATCCGTTTGCGATGCCATTGTAAGAGCCTGCAATGAGATCAAAAACGGAAAGTTTCACAGTAATTTTGCCGTTGACATGATACAGGGGGGGGCAGGAACATCAACAAATATGAATGCAAATGAGGTTATTGCTAACCGTGCACTGATGATACTGGGGCACGAGAGAGGTGAATATATTCACTGTCATCCCAACAACCATGTCAACCTTTCCCAGTCCACTAACGATGCATACCCCACTGCTATTAAGATAGCACTTATAAACAGCAATAAAACCCTGATTGCCGTTCTCAAAGAGTTGATCTCATCGTTCAGGAATAAGGGAGAGGAGTTTGCCGGTGTTATAAAAATGGGAAGGACCCAGCTTCAGGATGCCGTACCGATGACCCTGGGACAATCATTTGAGGCCTATGCCACCACACTTGATGAGGAGATTCTGCGCCTGGAGGAGAATGTAAATCTTTTTCTCGAAGTAAATATGGGAGCCACTGCCATTGGTACAGGCATCAATTCAGACCCGGGATATGCTGTTAAGGTAATAAAGCATTTACAAGAAATAACCGGCCTTAAAATTGTCAACGCACATAACCTGGTTGAGGCCACCCAGGATACAGGTGCTTTTGTGATGTATTCATCAGCTATCAAACGGACTGCCATTAAGCTAAGCAAGATATGCAATGATCTCCGGCTGCTTTCATCCGGTCCGCGCACCGGACTTAATGAGATAAACCTGCCCCCGATGCAACCGGGGTCATCAATAATGCCTGGCAAAGTTAACCCTGTAATTCCTGAGGTTGTAAACCAGATAGCATTTAAGGTAATAGGAAATGACCTGACCGTTAGCCTGGCTGCGGAAGCAGGTCAGCTGGAACTTAATGTCATGGAACCGGTAATTGTTCAGAGTATTTTTGAATCTGTGGAGATGCTGAAAAACGGCATGCTGACACTAAAAACACGATGCATTGACGGTATCACTGCAAATGAAGCTCATTGCCGTGAACTTGTACACAACAGCATTGGACTTGTTACTGCCTTAAACCCGGTACTTGGTTATGAAGCCTGCACCATGCTTGCCAAAGAAGCCCTTGAGCAGAACAGGGGTGTATATGAACTGGTTCTTGAACACAAGCTGCTGACCAAAGAGGAGCTGGACAATCTGCTTTTACCCGAGAACATGATTGCACCTCAAAAGATGACAAGAAGAAAATAGCAGTTTATCCCTGGTATTATTATGACATTCGCTTCAAGTTTAGTAATATTGCTGAAGAACCAATAAAAATAAAAAATTATGCTGGATATAATATTAAAGCACAGGAGTATACGCCGATATAAAAGTGAGGATATTGATGATGAAATCCTGAATACTATACTTTCCGCAGGAACAAGAGCTTCAACTACCGGCAATATGCAGGTTTACAGCATGGTTGTGACCAGGGATGAAGATATCAAAAAACAACTTTGGGAATGTCACTTTAAGCAGGACATGGTTTTGAAGGCACCGGTGCACATAACTTTTTGCGCTGACTTTAACCGGTTTAATAAATGGTGTTTGCAGAGGCAGGCTATACCGGGCTATGATAATTATCTCTCATTTTTTACAGCTGCAATTGATGCACTGCTTGTTTCACAAAACGTTTGTCTTGCTGCTGAAGAAAAGGGATTGGGCATCTGTTATCTTGGTACTGCCACTTACAATGCAAGACGAATAATTGATATTTTAAGACTTCCCTCCGGAGTCGTGCCTGTGGCAGCGGTGGTACTTGGCTATCCTGATGAGGAGCCCGGACTGACAGACAGGCTGCCTCTTGAGGGTGTGGTTCATTATGACAGGTATGACGATTATACCAAAGAGGATATTGACAGGATATATGCAGACAAAGAGGCTCTTGATCAGACCCGTGAGTTACTCGAGATAAATAAGAAGGATACTCTGGCTCAGATATTCACGGATAACCGGTATAAAAGAGAAGACAATATTCATTTTTCCCGCGAGTTCCTTGATGTTATTAAGGAGCAAGGTTTTATGAACAATGAGTGATGGGGAAGTTGCCTGCGGGTTTTTATTTATTCAACAGGTTTTTAACTGTGCCTATTTCAATGTAGGATGCCCCGGTATTGTGCCCGAAATTACCTGCAATTACTACCAAGAGGTCGTCTGAGAGAACTGCTCCATCTTTTAACAGTGATTCTACCGCATTTAGAACAAATTCGTGGGAAGTCTCGGTCGGGTCCATATAATTGGCATTTACCCCGTATGAAAGAGCAAGCTCACGAACTACCCGGCGGTCATAACATTTGGCCCATATCATCCTGTTGCCCCTGTAGGCGGAAAGGCTGCGGATGGTGCGCCCTGACATGGAATCGGCAAGTATGGCTTTGGCTGACAGGTCTACGGCCCCCCTTACAGCAGCCTTGATGAGGAAGGACGATATTTCGTTGTGGATTATTCCAACCGGTATATCATGAATAGGTTCTTTTGTTTTTTCCACCTCACAGGCAACGGTAGTCATAGTTTGTAAAGATTCAAGCGGATAATTCCCGTATGCTGTTTCTCCGCTTAACATTATGGCATCGGTATTGCTGAATATGGCATTTGCTATATCACTTACTTCAGCCCGGGTGGGGCGGGGATTATTTATCATGCTGTGCAGCATCTGTGTGGCAATGATCACCGGTTTTCTTTTTTCAATGCATTTGTCCGTAATCATCTTCTGGACCCCTGGAATCCTTTCATAAGGTATTTCAATAGCAAGATCTCCCCGGGCTACCATTATACCGTAGGTATGGTCAATAATTTCATCTATGTTATCCACTCCGGACTGGTTTTCAATCTTGGCAATGATCTTTACCCTGCTGTTATGTTCATCAAGTATATCCTGTATCTGTAATACATCATTCTTGTTTCGCACAAATGAGTGGGCTATGAAATCTATATCCTCATCAACGGCAAGATGTACATATTCCCGGTCTTTACTTGTCAGTGAAGGGAGCTTAACCTCAATGCCTGGAATGTTAACACTTTTTCTTCCACGAATGATACCCTGGTTTAATGCTTCACACACCAGGTAATCCTTTTCTTTTGATTTAACCAGCAGCCCTATATCCCCATCATCTATGAGCAGCCGGCTGCCAGTGGGAACATCACTGACAACACCTTCATATGAAAGGCAAACGACATTATCATATGACCTGGTGCCCGGGGCGCCTTTAATATATACAACATCACCGGTATTTACCTCCAGTGCATTATCAGTATTATTGGTCCTTATTTCCGGGCCTTTAGTATCTATAAGGATTGCAATTTTGTCGGATATCTGCCTTATGTTATTTATAATCATGAGGCTGTCTTCGGTGGTTTGGTGTGCTGTATTCAGCCTTGCCACATTCATGCCTGCTTTATAGAGATCGGTAAGAAATGGGACACTGCAGTTCCGGTCTGAAATAGTTGCTACGATCTTGGTCTTTTTTTTTATCATTGCTGAAAGGTTGGAATGAAATTTTGATTATTATGCAAAGTTACAATAATAGAAAATATCAATGCAGAAAATGATATTATATTTACACAATCATTACGCACAAAGGGAAGCCGGGTAAAAGATGCAATGGAACAACGCCATAAAAGATTTTAATGCTTACCTTAAACTGGAAAGGTCTCTGTCTGACAATTCTGTCGATGCCTATATCCGTGATCTTAAGAAGCTTCAAAGTTTCTCTGCTATTCATGACCCACCCCTTGAGCCCGGTAAAATTAATCCTGCTCATCTGCATGAATTTATTCAGTGGCTGGACGGGTTTAATCTTAACAGGCGTACCCAGTCGAGAATAATCTCCGGAATAAGGACCTTTTTTAAGTTCATGCTGTTAAATGATATTATAGATCACGATCCTTCTCTATTACTGGACATGCCCAGAACGGAAAGAAAGCTTCCGGAAGTCCTGTCAGTTCAGGAGATTGAGACAATACTCGGAGTAATCGACCTTAGCACCTCACACGGACGCAGAAACAAGGCTATAGTTGAGGTTTTATATAGCGGAGGCCTCAGGGTTTCTGAACTTGTTAACCTTGGAATAAGTGATATATATTTCAGGGAGGGCTTTTTAAAAATAACGGGTAAAGGTGACAAGCAAAGGCTCGTTCCACTTGGAAGAAGTGCTCTTATGGAAATTGAACTTTACATGGCTGAGAGGAATAATCTGCCTGTTGCCAGGGGGGACGAAGACATCCTGTTTCTTAATCGCAGGGGTCGGCAACTAAGCCGTGAAATGATATTTATGATTGTACGGCAGCTTGCTGAAAAAGCCTTAATAAAAAAGAAAATCAGTCCACACACTTTCCGCCACTCCTTTGCTACTCATCTGGTAGAGGGAGGGGCTGATCTGCGCGCAGTCCAGGAAATGCTTGGTCATGAATCCATAATTACAACTGAGATTTACACACATCTTGACCGTGAGTACCTCCGGGATGCAATTATCAGGTTTCATCCGAGATCATGATTCTTTTTGACAGGGAATCAAAAAGATCATTTAAATTATGTCGGGTTTCCTCATCAAAATCATTAATGGAAAAATTGCCTGCAGTAATTGACTGCGAGAAATCTGCAGCCAGCAGAGGCCTGGAAATTTCATGGTTATTAAGGAATCCGGAATTGGATCCGGATATACCACCACGTTTTTTGATTAAATATTTTTTAAAATCAAGTGTTGAGAAAAGGTCTTCAGGTGAGCAGAAATTCTCCCTGAATATCAGCCTGGAACCAGTATTTTCCTGTTCAAAGCCTGCAGAATTTAATTTAAGTTCATTAATTATGAGATGCGTTTCTTCGTTATCAAAAAGGAGGACGGAAAAATCAAATCCCCATCCGGTAAGCAGATTGACAAGTGTTGTAACTCCCGCGGGTCCGTTGGCCGGTAAAAAATAGACATTGCCCGGGTTGGCTGTCAGTTTGTAAAGAGCTGACAGGTAGTAATAACTACAGATATCTTCTACAATGATATTTGTACTTTGTTTTACAATCTGCTGCCTGGTAAGCCCCGTCCCCATGAGGGTGCAAACAGGTGACAGGGTGTCTGAGCTGGCTGAGTGAAGATGGGAAGCATCAAAAATGATGGTCTCACTTAATTCACTGTTATGATTTGCTCTTTGCACTGCAAGAAGTCTGTGCAGTTTGTTATGGTCAATAAGATGAGGAGAATGTGTTGAATAGAGGATCTGGATTTTGTTTTTAATGTTTTCAAAAACCCTGAGTACATCCTCCTGGGCCCTGGCATGAAGGCTGAGTCCGGGTTCATCAATAAGCAATATTCTCTGCTGGTTGGAATTCTCATTGGCAAATGCCTTTAACTCCAGGTAAAATGACAGGAACCACCTGACACCTCTGCTCCTTTGTTTGGGATAAAGCCTCTCATGCTGATCTTTTATCCAGAACTCCAGATATGGTTTCCCCCTTTTTTCCGAATGTGAAATATCATAATGCTCCAGTTCGAAATTTATTCTTATTTTATTTGTTTTCCCTACATTTTGCTGCCAGTATTCCTGGAAATCAACGGTGACCTCATTATTTAGGTTCTCAATTTTTTGCTTCAGAATACGGTTGTTTGACTGTTTGAAAAACTCGGGATCCAGTCCGGCAACAACAAGAAAATTCCGTACAGCCTTATATCCTTCTACTCTGTTATTATTCTCAAAAATATGTTCAAGGTCAATCCGGTTTGGCAGCAGACTGCTGAAATCTTCAAAAAACTCAAAGCGCGGGAGATATCTGAATATCACCTCTCCGGCCTGACCCCGGGAAAGCATGGATTTTTGTGATTCAAATTCTCCTCTGGCCTCTGTTTCGGATTCTTGCAAATCTTTCCCTTCCATCAGTTTTTTTACAAGAATGAGGATTACTCCTGTCTTTTCTTTAAGGATCTCTGCCTTGCGACTTATCCGGATATAATTTTCTCTGCTGGCAAACAATTTGATTTCTGCTGCCTTATTCTCTTTTTTTGATTTGAGATAAGCCAGACTGTTTTCAACTTCAGAAACTTCGCTATAGGCCTTATCCAGTTCAGGCTTTGTTTTTTCCAGAGCATCTAACAACTCAAGACATTCCTCTCCATAACTTTTTATAAGGTCTTTTGCTTCAAGGTCCGATTGTTTTTTATAAAGACTTTCCTCTTTGCATTTTATATCATCCAGGATTTTTATCTGCTCATTCTCAGCAACCTGCATGTCACGTTTAGACATCTCCAGCCTGGAAATATCAGAGCTTCGTTTGATAAGTTTTTTCAGGTCATCAAGCTTTTTATTAACTTGTTCAAGCTCTTTTTTTAATAAAGATATAATGTCTTTATCCTTTTCAAGGGAAACATGGATGTTCTCGTGGTCTTTAAAAAAGCCTTGTAACTTTTCAATACACTCTTCCTTTAGTAATCTTTTAGCTTCCTCTGTTTTGTCAAATATCCCGGAGATATTAACACCTGCCAGGATAATCTGGTTTGTCATGTCAGAAAACCATATTCTGGTTAAGGTAATTTCCCTGCTTTTCTTTATTTCCGCGATTATTCCGGCAGGTACTTCAATGCTCTCAATATAACCGAATGATTCGCCTTCTGCCAGTGTGAAAGAACAGGATACTTCAGGCATAGTTAAATCGCTCCGGAGCACATCTTCTGATATAGAACCCTTATAAAAGCTGTAGAGGGCTTCCAGGACGGATGTTTTGCCCGATTCATTTTGACCTATAAGGGCTGTAATGTTATCAGATGCAAGAGTGTTCCATCCCGAATCAACGATACTCCTGAAGTTTTTAATCTTAAATCCTGAAAGATGCATTTTTTTATTATCTAAATGAAAAACCCAAAACCATTATGTCATCAGTCTGCTCATTATCTCCCTTCCAGTTAATTATTGTTTCCTTTAGGATTGAATGCTGATCATTCATATTGCTTTTATGAATATCAAGAAGAAGTTGTTTAAACGGACGGTACTTAAATTTCTTATTTTTTGGTCCGCCAAACTGATCGGGAAATCCGTCAGAAAACAGGTAAAACCTGTCATTATTTCTGATTTCAATATGTTTATTTGTAAATGGTTTTTCAAATACTGCATTAATGCCGATTGGCATTTTGTCTCCTTTAATCTCAATTAGCTCGTTGCTTCTTATGATATAGAGTGGATTGTTTGCACCGGAGAACTGCAGACCGGAATTTTCCTGATCTATAATACACATTGACAGATCCATGCCATCTTTTGACTCATTGAAATCGCCGGTCTGGTGCAGAGCTTCCATAATCTTTTCCCTGAGTTTATTCAGTATCCTGTTAGCCATTCCGGAAGAGTCGGTTTTTACGACTTCATTTAAAAAAGAGATGCCAAGGATACTCATAAGTGCACCCGGAATACCGTGGCCCGTACAATCGGCAGTTACAATATATGCCTTTTTGTTTTTATGGGTTGCCCAGAAAAAATCACCGCTAACAACAGCCTGCGGCATGAAAAGTACAAAATAATCTTTAAGCAGCTTATTGAGAAATTGGGAAGTCGGAAGTAAGGCCTGTTGTATTAATCCTGCGTACCTGAGGCTGTCCATTATTTCTTTGCTATGGACATTTTTCGGGTCAGCCTGAAAACTACTGACAATATTGTTTATACCTGCTGATTCCTGCATACTTAATATTTATTCGCCTGAAATGTACAAAATAAAAACAAAATATAAAAAAACTGGTTCCATGTTAGTATAATGTTGCTTTATTCCGCAGAAGAAAACCCTGGCAGTTAATATAAAGAACAGGACAAAATGGCGGTCTTTTAGTGATAAAGCTGTTTTGGTAAATATTTTGATAGTGACAAAATAAACTAATTAAAAAGATGTTTATCTATTTAAAACTTTGTTAAATATAAAATATTAAAAATAAAATGACACCATTCTGGATATTACTTATTGGTTTTATGATTCTTAGCTGGCTTGTTGGAAATCAGCTTAAAAAAAGGTTCAGGAAGTATTCAAAGATTCCCGTTAATTACGGGGTGACGGGCAGGGACGTTGCAGAAAGAATGCTTTATGATAACGGGATCACTGATGTCAGGGTAGTTTCAACCCCCGGTGAGCTTTCTGATCATTACCATCCGGGCCATAAGACAGTAAATCTTAGCCGTGAGGTTTATGGCGGAAACAGTGTTGCAGCAGCAGCAGTTGCAGCTCATGAATGCGGACATGCTGTTCAACATGCAACTGCATATTCATTTCTTCAGATGAGATCGGCACTGGTCCCTGTGGTAAGTGTAGCTTCAAAATATGTTCAATGGGTTTTACTGGCCGGAATAATCCTTGCAGAATCGTTTCCAGGTTTATTACTTGCAGGTATAATTCTGTTCGGAATTACCACCCTGTTCAGCTTTATAACACTTCCCGTTGAAATAGATGCGAGTCAGCGTGCACTTGCCTGGCTTAACCACAGCAATATAACCAACAGGTCAACCCATCCCCATGCTCAGGATGCACTTAAATGGGCTGCATATACATATGTTGTTTCCGCTCTGGCATCACTGGCAGCTTTACTTTATTATATCCGGATATTCCTGGCAGGCAGGGATTAGTGGAAAAATTAACACTTTTAACTGTAACTTTCCGGCTTTAAAATAGTCTTATAAGTAACAATGTTCACATACGTACATCATTGTTCCGAATACGTACACAACTGGCAGCCATGCCATTGAGGTAATAAGCTGATAAACAGCTAATGATGGCGATTGGTATAAAAAGTGTGAACATTACGAAAATAAGTCTAAACCTAAATTACCTGAACATGCAAATAGATTTAAAACCTAATGAAGTTGTTATTAAAGCTGGCAATTCCGGGAGGTTGCAAAACGGAACAAACATTGAAGGAAAATTTATAGTAACGAACCAGCGTATATATTTTAAGTGTTTGAATGGCCATGCTGAAAATTACGATCTGGAAATAGCTCCTTCAAAGATCAAAGAGGTTCATTTCTTTAATACCGGCTTTTTATCTCCAAACGGACTGAACCTTATACTAAAAGGAGGCGAGGAGCTGAAGTTCAGGATGAAACAGAGAAACTCATTTGGTGAGCTTATCAACAAGATGTATTAATTTTAAATCCTATATATAACCGGTTGGAAAGACCGGGCCTTATAATTAAAGTGGTTTCAGTTAAACCCTTTCCGCTGTTTTTTTTGCGGGAAGGGTTTTTTTACCCAAAATAAGTTAAAGTCTGTAAAAG
This sequence comes from Bacteroidales bacterium, assembly GCA_007132225.1. Lineage (GTDB taxonomy): Bacteria > Bacteroidota > Bacteroidia > Bacteroidales > PUMT01 > PXAP01. Next base: position 24,512 of record SLPB01000168.1, read on the forward strand.
ATATGTTTATGGTGTTCTGACCAGGTTCCTGGTTGAAAGCATTCCGCATGCAGCATAGATATCTTCTCCCCTGGATTGCCGGACCGATGTAAAAATCCCCTTCTTATTGAGTTCTGCCTTGAATCGCTCTATGGTAATATTCTCAGAGCTCTCCAGTTCCACCCCCGGAACAGCATGAAAGCGTATCAGATTAATCCTGCAGTGCAGGCCATCAAGAATCCTGACCAGCTCCTGCATGTGACGGGGAGTATCGTTCATTCCCTTAAACAATATATATTCAAAGGATATCCTCCTTTGTTTGCCAAAATTGAAGGATTTTAACTCATCGATAACCTTTACCAGGGGATTTGCTTTTTCAACGGGCATAAGATGTTTTCGTTCATGCTCAAAAGGGGAGTGAAGACTGACTGCCAGATGACAGTTGCTTCGATTGAGAAATTCCCGCATTGCCGGTACTATGCCGATGGTTGACACTGTTATTCGCCGGGGACTCATTCCGAATCCGTATCCTGAGGTCAGTATCTCAAGACTTTTCATCACCTCTTTGAGATTATCAAGAGGTTCTCCCATTCCCATATAGACAAGGTTGGTTATCTGGTCACGTTCAGGTATTGAAACAAACTGGTTGATGATTTCTCCTGCAGTAAGATTGCCCTGAAAGCCCTGTTTGCCTGTCATGCAGAAGATACACGCCATCCTGCAACCAATCTGGGTTGAGAGACATAAGGTCTTCCTTTTAGTCTCCGGTATATATGCAGCCTCAATAAATTTGTTTTGCAAAGTAGGGAAAAGGTATTTTTTTGTTCCATCAGCCGACTCCATGACCTTGCTGAAGCTGGTAGTACCGACCTCATATTTTTCATCAAGCAGTTTCCTGGACTTCTTTGACAGGTTAGTCATCTCCTGAACAGATGATACATGTTTTTTATACAGCCAGTCTGCTATCTGCAAGGCTGAATAGGAGGGGAGTCCAAGGTCCAGGCAAACAGTTTTAAGTTCATCATGTGTTTTGCCAAATAAAATAACTTTGTTCATTTTAGTCAATTTCAGAGTTCTGTCAGAAGTGAATTTGCCGAATAATATTCTGAACAGTTTTTTTTGTATAAAAATTTAAGTGCATCAACAAGTGTTCCGGATATTGTGCAAAGATAATAAGTTATTTGCCGGTTCCGGATTAAAAAATATATTAGAACCGTTTGCAGGTTTAACATATACAGCAGAGTGATGGCTGAGTCTTATAAAGCAAAAAAACTGGTAAAATTTGATGGTTTGGTTTTATAATTATCAGATAATATCTTACTTTGTATTGGTAAACAATTTCTTATACCAGCTCCCGGCCACGCTCAATATTTTTAATTCTATTTTAAATGCCCGGAGGTTAAGGATAATTTTTAAAAAGGTTTTTAAATAGCTGAAATTATGAAGAATCTGGATTACGGAGTCATTGGCAACTGTATGAGTGCAGCATTGGTGTCCAAAGAAGGGTGGATTGACTGGTGCTGCCTACCCGAGTTTAACTCTTCGTCTGTTTTTGCAAGGATACTGGATAAAAATATTGGCGGCACATTTGGTTTTAAATGTGATCCGGAATATAAAATTCAGCAGAAATATATTCCTTCCACCAATATTTTGGTTACCCGGTATGAAAAGGGAGAGGATTGCTTTGAGGTGATAGATTTCATGCCCAGGTACCATTCTGAACGGGGTGGTTATTATGCACCACCCGATCTGATCAGGTATCTTGTACATATATCCGGCAAACCGGAATTTACCGTGGAATATGACCCTAAACTGAATTATGCCAGGGGGGATACAGTGACCACAGTAAACAGTGATTACCTGAAAAGTAATAGTACCTTAGGGAGATACGAGTCGGTTTATCTTTACACTGATATTGACAAGAATGCTGTTGCCCAAAGGGAAAGGATCACTCTTGTAAAAGATGCATTTTTTCTTCTATCCTATAACCAGAAGATACGTAAACAGGACATTAACAGGATATATTTGAAATATGAAAGAACAAAGGTTTACTGGCTTAACTGGGTTGAAAATACCATCCACCTTACTGTTTTCGATAAGGAGATTATTCGCAGTGCACTTGTTTTAAAATTGCTGACTTTTGATAAGACAGGTGCTGTGCTGGCTGCTGTAACCACATCATTGCCTGAAACAATTGGGGAGGTGCGGAACTGGGATTACCGCTTCTGCTGGATCAGGGATGCAGCCATGACCATAAGGATATTTAATCAGATAGGCCATACAAAAGAGGCACAGGGCTTCCTGAATTTTATTATCGGTGTCACTCCGGCAAAGGATGAGAGAATTCAGATCATGTACGGGGTAAGGGGAGAAAGAAAGCTTACCGAGTATATACTCGATCACCTGGAAGGTTACGAAAAGTCTTCTCCTGTAAGGATCGGGAATGCTGCATATAAGCAAAAACAGCATGATATATACGGAGTTCTTATGGACGTGATTTACCAGGATATGAAATACTACCAGATAACTACTGAAAATGCAGAAGAGCTATGGACCATAGTGCGCAGCATAGTCAAGTCCGTCGACATTAACTGGAAAAAGCCGGATAAGGGCATTTGGGAGATTCGTTCAGAAGGCAGGCATTTTACTTTCTCCAAGCTGCTTTGTTGGGTTGCAGTCGACCGTGCAGTAAGAATTGCCCGGATACTTCGCATGGATAATTATGTAAGAGAATGGAGCCGGCTGAAAATAAAGATCGGTGAAGAGATCCATGAAAAAGCATGGAACCCGAAACTCAAGGCTTTCACTCAATACTATGGTAGTGATGATATGGACGCTTCCAACCTCTTAATGGAAACATACGGGTTCCTGGAACCTTCAGATCTCCGATATATCAGGACAGTTGAAGCAACACAGCGGGAACTTATGCACGATGGGTTAATGTACAGATATAAAAATCGTGATGACTTTGGCCTTCCCTCATCCTCATTCACCATATGCAACTTCTGGCTTGTAACCAGTCTGTGCCGTATCGGGCGCCGGGATGAGGCAGAAGAGTTGTTTAAGAGACTTCTGACATACAGTAACCACGTCGGACTCTTCAGTGAAGACATCGCTTTCGGGACTCACAGGCTGCTTGGTAATTTTCCACAGGCATATTCCCATCTTGCCCTTATTGAGTCGGGCCTTGCCATTGCCCGGAAAACTACACCTGAAACCAAGGTTCTTCGTGCATTGAACAAACCATGATCATAATCTCCGGCAAAAAAACAAAATATAAACCGGACTTTTTCAAAATAAAGTTTATATTTGATTCTAATAGAGAAATCTAATTATGATAACCGGGTTTTTGCTGCCTGGAAGAAAATCAAAAAAATAATGTAATGGTTAAAAGAAGAGATTTTATCAAAAAGAGCGTACTGGGAACTACTGGTATTGTTATTGGTGGAATGGGATTCAGTTCCAGATCCTATGCAAATATTATAGGTGCCAATGACCGGTTTAGGGTTGCTGTTTG
>SLPB01000140.1 GCA_007132225.1 Bacteroidales bacterium
AATATTAAATCATTGGTCTTATGGATCTTACCATGACAATATTTTGACTTCGTCGATCTCACATGCAATCCATTTTTCATTGATCAATAATCATCAGATGTGACATTCATTGTATTTTGTGTGGGCTATCTTTTTTAAAGAACCCGCCCACATGGGGCTTCATTCGTATAAAGTAAAGTTAGCAAATTGTTTAACAATGTGTTACATATTCATAATACGTATGTTTTGCATTTCAATCCATGTATCATCCATGCTTTATTCATATCTTTTTGAGTGACCTTGCACATGTACGATTCATATAGTAATAAATTTTATACTTTTGCGCTTCCCATCTGCAGAATCAAGTAAACTAAAAAGCTAATAATAATAATAAATCAAGAATAAAAAAGTGCAAAACAAAGTAGTTATTATCACCGGCGCATCGTCTGGTATCGGAATGGCATGTGCCCGGGAATTTGCCGCTAAGGGTGCGAGTGTTGTACTGGCTGCCAGAAATGACGGGGCCATAGAGAAACTTGCAAAAGAGATGATCTCAAAAGGCCAGGAAGCTTTTGCTGTTAAAACAGATGTTTCTGTGGAAAACGAATGCCACTCTCTTATTGAAGCCACTGTCAATAAATACGGGCGGATTGATGTATTGATAAATAATGCAGGTGTTTCAATGAGAGCCCTGTTTAATGAGGTAGATTTAAAGGTTTTGAAAAAACTTATGGATGTAAATTTCTGGGGTACTGTGTACTGCACAAAATATGCCCTCCCTTACCTGGTTGAGTCAAAGGGCTCGGTAGCCGGCATATCTTCCATTGCAGGTTTTCAGGGTTTGCCCGGTCGCACGGGCTATTCTGCCTCGAAATTTGCCATGCAGGGTTTTCTGGAAGCACTACGAATAGAGAATTTACATAATGGATTACATGTTTTAATCGCAGCGCCCGGTTTCACCTCCTCCAATGTTAGAAAATCTGCCCTAATTGCCAATGGATCGGAACAGGGTGATTCACCAAGAACCGAGGAGAAAATGATGCAGCCCGAAGAGGTAGCCAAACATATCTTCAAGGCAATAAAGAAGAGGAAGCGTTCCATGATACTGACTTATTATGGTAAGTTATCAGTATTACTAAAGAAAATCACTCCCGGAATTCTTGATTCCCTGGTATATAAACATTTTGCTGAAGAGCCCGATTCACCATTTAAAAAATAATTTATATGTACTCTTTTGAAAGTCAGATACGTGTTCGGTATGGCGAGACAGATGCCATGGGTGTAGTCTATTATGGAGTATATCCACTTTATTATGAAACCGGCAGAACTGAGATGATGCGCCATCTTGGCTTTACTTACCGAAAGATGGAGGATATGGGTATTATCATGCCCGTTATTTCATTGAATTGCAGGTATAGAAAACCTGCGAGATATGATGATCTTCTGACCATACGGACCATGGTAAAGGAGATGCCTGAAACAAGGATTGTTTTTGATTATGAGATTTACAATGAAGACGCAGCGCTTGTAAATGAGGGCAATACGACACTTGTTTTTATCGAAAAGGATAAAGGGAGGCCTGTGAAAATTCCAGGGTTTTTAAAAGCGGTACTGGAACCATGCTTCAATAGCGATTGCTCATAATAATATATTTTACAACTATACTTCTATAGTAATTGTTCGCGAAAAAAAGTCAATGTTCTGCCAGGAACATTAATGCAAATGATACGTGTGGCGAGCCATTGGAAACAAAAATTATTTTCCACATAAGCTTTTTAAAGTAAATGTTTTAACGTGTCTGTAATGAAAAGAGATGTGATTCGTCTTAATGTTGAAATCAGATCTCAAAAGCAAAACACAAAATTACATTTAACTAAAATTTATCATTATGCAAAGAATCGCGTTAATAATCAGTCTGATAATTATTCCTGTTACATTGGCTGCAGGTCAGAATTCTGTGGAGAATGTTTTTCAGAAATATTCCGGACTAGAAGGAATAACCAGTTTGCAGATTTCCGGAAAAATGTTCAGAATGCTTGCAGATATGGATGCCGGGAATGAAGAGCTTAAAAAAATTGCCGGTTCGGTCACTTCAGTTCAAATAATTCATGCCCCGGGAGATCTTGTGGAAAAATATGGTCTGGATTTTTATAATGAGATATTGCAGGATTTCCCTGTTAAAAATTACCAGGAGTTGATGAGAATTGATAGTCAGGAACAACAAGTATTGTTTTTGGCTGATGAACTCAACGGGTTAATAAGAGAACTTATAATGCTGGTAGGAGGGGGAAATGACAATGCCCTGATATGCATAAAGGGCAATATTGACATGAATAAACTTTCTTCACTTGCAGGAATAAGTGCTCCTGGCATGGATAAGTTTATGAAATTGCAAAAGTGATATTGTTCAGGAATTTATGCTCATAATTCATTAATTTGTGATCATATTACTGGCTGATCAGTATAAATAAGTAACATGGAGAGAAACCGGTTCAAAGAGGAAGTGTTGCCGCTAAAGAACAAACTATACCGGTTTGCATATAGTTTATTGGGAGACCGTGAAGAAGGTCAGGATGCAGTTCAGGATGTGTTCATTAAATTATGGAATATACGGGATAAGCTAAACGAATTGAATTCCATTGAAGCATTTGCAATGAAGGTTACTAAGAATCATTGCCTTGATATAATAAAGTCTCGCAGGACGGTATCTTTCGAGGAGACAAAAAGCTTGTTGTTTTTGCAAAATGAAGATGATAGTATTGAGAAAAGTGCAGAACTTAAAGATACAGCAAACCACATTAAACAGATGATGTCTTTTCTGCCAGTGCAACAAAAAATGATTATGCAGCTTCGTGATATAGAGGGCTATGAATTCGATGAAATAGAGCGGGCCCTTGGTATCAGTATCAACACAATAAGAGTTAACCTGTCACGTGCAAGAAAGAAAATAAGGGAATTGTATATTAAATCGCTAAATAATGGATCGGAAAAGAGTAAAAGCTTTATTGGGTGAATATTATGAAGGCAGAACCAGCAGGGAAGAGGAAGTTTTTTTAATGAATTTCTTCAGTGAACAAAATGTTCCTGTTGAGATGGAGGCTGACAAACTGCTTTTTCTTTCAATATATGAATCCTCCAAAGAAGCGATTCGGGACGAAAAGTTTGATGAGAAGCTGTTTGCTGTTATTGACGAGTCAGATCGCGAAAAGAAGAAAAAAGGCATTGTCAGGAAATTGCTGTTGGCGGCAACTGCCTTAGCCGCGAGTGTACTGCTGTTTATGGGGGGTTATCTTTTCCTTGCAAACAGGCAAACCGGAGACCCTTTCCTGGTTTCGGATGAATACTCTACAGATGATACGCGGCATGCCTATGAAGAAGCCAGGAGTGCGCTTCTTCTGGTTTCAGGAGTCATGAATAAAGGTACTGAACAGTTAGGTGCTTTATCAAAAATGTCTGATGCAACACAGGAACTTAATATGCTTAATAAATTTTACCAGGGTGCGGTTGAGCTTCAGGCTATTTCCAGATTTGATAATACGGTATCGGATATCAGGCAGGAAAATAATGAAAATTAATAAACCAAAATTTATCAAAATGAAAGTAATATTGTTTTTCACCGTTTTGATCATCGTGCCCCTTTATGCAGGCGCTCAGGGCAGTCAGGTGGATAAGATTTTTGAGAAATATTCGGGGCGTGAAGGTTACACTTCCGTTTATATTTCAAGTTATATGTTCAGTCTTTTTGCCGATAAGAAAACCGGCGATAAAGAAATTGATAATGTGCTGGGCCAGTTGACGGGGATTCGTATTCTTGCTTCTGAGGAAGCTTCTTTGCAAGGAGTTAATTTTTATAAAGAAATAATGAAAGAGCTACCGTTAAATGAATATAAGGAGCTGATGGTGGTTAAAGAAAAAGGACAGGATTTTAAATTCCTGATCAGGGAACATGATGGTATGATCTCTGAATTGCTTATGGTGGCAGGTGGTGTATCAAATAATGCTCTTATCAGCATACAGGGGAATATTGACCTTAATACAATCGCCAAGTTGTCACGGTCTATGAATATTGACGGACTCGATGCGTTGGAAAAGATTGAATAGTCAAATGATTTTATTAGTATTTTGACACCATGATTTTTTTTTGCAGGCAAAGATTAACTGGTTCCGGATTAACATAACATTTATAATTTAAATGTATTATGCGCTATATACTTCCAGTAATATTTTTAGTGACGGCATTAACAGCATGTAAAACCGAAACGGAGAGTTTTGATGCCGAGGTGAGAAAAACCTATCAGCATGAAAAAGGTTTCTTTTATCTTAAAATTCCTCCTTCATTGGTGACTTTGGTATTAAGATCAATTGATGATAAGGAGATAATTGATTTCTTTGGTGGTGCACGTCAAGTGGGAATAATCGCATTTGGAGAAAAATTTTCTGATGAAGAAACCCAAAATCTTATCGTGAGCCTGGAAGAGATGTTAAGCCGTTATGAATATGACGACCTGTTGCGTATTTCAAACAAGGAAAAGACAATAAGCCTTAAAATTAAGGAAAATAAGGGGAAAGTAACAGAGCTGGTCACTATTGTCTCGCAAAAAGCCAGTGGGGTCATGGCACTTACTCTTTCAGGTGAATTAGATATTCAAACAGTAGTCAGACTGGCTGCTGATTTTGATTATGATAAACTTTTAGAAATGCAAATAATGGGAAAAAGGTAAATTAACCGGCTCTCCTGAGTTCAATAATCGTTATTTCAGGCGGCATCCCTATTCTTCCCGGAAAAGCAACATACCCCAGTCCCCGATTCACATATAGATACTGTCCGTCTTCTTCAAATAATCCTGCCCAGCGCGGGTATTTCCATTTACTGGGACTCCACCGGAAAAATATTGTTTCAATTCCAAACTGCATTCCATGTGTATGACCGGATAGAGTAAGATCAATCCCGGTTTTGCCGAGGACTTCTGCATCCCAGTGGGAGGGATCGTGGGAAAGTAAGATGCGGAAAGGTGAATTCTCTGCTCCTGCCGATGCTTTCTCCAGATCACCATGTTTAGGAAAAGGAGACTCACCCCAATTTTCAACCCCGATTATTGCAATGTATTCCTCGTCAATAATAAGGCTGTCCCACTGATTCAGTAAAAGGCGGAATCCCATTTTTTCCTGCACAAGAAGCATATCCTCCATATTTTTCTTTTTTTCTTTGGGTGAACCCCATTGATAATAATCCCCGTAATCATGGTTGCCGAGTACACTGTATACTCCGTGAGGCGAGCTCATTTCTGCAAGTATTTTGGAAAATCCATCAAGTTCAGCAGTAAAATTATTTACAAGATCACCGGTAAAAACTATAACATCGGGGTTTTCCATGTTTATCAGTTCAACAGCCTGCTTCACCCTGTTCTCATATCCACGGAAACTTCCAATATGCAAATCTGAAATATGAGCTATCCTGAAACCGTCAAATGAATCAGGCAAGGATTCAGAGTAAATAGTTTTGTTTATAATCTGAAAATCAAAACGACCGATTGCCATCCCGTATATAACGGCAATAAAAGGAATGATCGCAATTATTATCCCTGTCCGGCTGAGAAATTTTCGCCTTGCTGTATTTATTTCCCCGAAAGGAATATTATTTTGTTTTATAATCCCTGCTGCTTTGCTTAACAGTTTTTCTATCATTAAAACAGCATCCTCTATAAAGTGAAAAACTATGAATAAGAGTTTGGGCAGATAAAACATCATAGTGAATGCAACTATATAGAAGTGGCCATTGAAAATCCTGGGTTCAGTGTCATCCGGCCGTAAATAAATCACAAAAATAATTGAGGCAAGAAGTATGGAGGGGATAAGCCAGAACAATGTCTTTAGAAAAAGCCTTGTTCCTGCATTCACAGGTCGTGTACACGAAACTTTCAAACCTTTATATGTATACAGGTCAATTATAAGAATAAGTACAAGAAAAACTAAAACGGGTGTCATGAAATTATCATATATATTTTCTGAAAAAAGTTTACAATGTTAGTAACGGATCAAAAAGAGAAAGAGGTGTATTAAGGCACCTCTTTCTGGTTTAAATTTTTAGTTTTTCACTATTCAGGGTACGTCTGTAAATTCATTTCCCTCATCCGAATCTTGGGATTCAAGATTCGTGCAGCCCGGGAATGCAGCGCTGACTGGTGTTAAATGCGATATTATCGGGCAAGCCTCCTGCGGCAGGCAAATAAAACTGACAAACACTATTTTATATCTTTTTTAGCCAAATAGAAATCTATCATCTCATAATCACTTTTCATCCTCTCTTCCATATCTTCAACAGTCTTTGGCGGAGGGACAATAACCTTATCTCCCGGTTGCCAGTTAACGGGCATGGCAACCTTATGCTTATGGGCAGTCTGAAGGGCTTTTAATGCCCGTATTATCTCGTCCATGCTGCGTCCAACATTAAGGGGATAATACATTATCAGACGCACAATGCCTTCCGGGTCAATAATGAATACGGCACGTACCGCTGCAGTTTCACTCTCACCCGGCTGCAGCATGCCATAGAGCTTCGATACTTTCATATCGATATCGGCTATGATCGGAAATTTCATCAATATGCCCAGTTTTTCTTTTACGTTATTGACCCACGCAATATGAGAATGAATGCTGTCAATACTAAGTCCCATAAGCTTGGTATTCATTGCCCTGAACTCATCCTCTTTCTGTGCGAAAGCCGACATTTCTGTGGTGCATACCGGGGTAAAATCTGCGGGATGTGAAAACAAAATAACCCAGCTCCCTTTGTTATATTCGGAAAATTTGAGAGGGCCAACTGTTGTCACTGATGTGAAATCGGGGGCCAAATCGCCGATTTTCGGCATGATGTTTACATTTTCTTGTAATTCCATAGTTTTAAATGAAAAAATATTATTATTGATTGTTATTGTTACTAATGCTTTTTGTGAAGGAGTTTTAAAATTTTTCCTTTACATTGAGCCGTACTATTGCATTTTTGGACTAAACTCAAATAACTAAGCATTTCGTTATTTAATTAACAATAACAATTTAAAAATGTTTACTGAAAGAAGAAGTATTCCTGTTTAAGATTAACTTTCTGTTATAAAAAATTACAGACGGTAAAAGGATGATTCATGGTCAATAAAAAACATCCCAGAATTTTATATCAACAGGTGATATTATACTTAGTTTTTCCAGGTATTCCGGAGTAGTGTATAATTCAATATATTCATTTGCCGTAACCAGTGATTCAATACTCATAAGGACTTTAATCTGATTAGAGTCTTCAAATTCCCGGAATATATTTTCTACTCTTAATCCGGCATGCATTCTTTTGGATTCATTTTCCCCGAAAGCCTTATACCATTTTTTGAAATCTTCAACTTTATATGTCGCTGATAAATAGATCATGTCGTTTTTTTGTTCAGTATTTCAATTATATATCAATATTAAGTTTTTGTAATCAATTATAAAAATAATTTATTATGATTTTTATATGGATGTCATATAATTATCGCATAAAACATTTAATTGGTGGTATATATGATTTTGATTTTATTCTATGTGAATTGGAAGTTTTATTATAAATTTGGGTAATTATTACAAATTCTTGCCAGGAAATAAGCCCGGAACTTAATTATTTTTTTTATTTATATTACGATGCCATGTATAATAAAATCATAACTAATATAAAGCCTTTAGGATTTACCTGGGAAACCCGGGATCCCTTCCTTTTTTGTGTACATCACCAGGATGAGTACCCAAAAGGAAACGATCAGTTTGGTCCTGCTGCCTCACTGGAAGGAAGAAATCTCGGTCAGGATTTTACTACCAAAGATGGCTGGCGAATGTATCATGGAAAAAAAATTCCCGGATTCCCTGCCCATCCGCATCGTGGTTTTGAAACCGTTACCGTGGTTCTAAAAGGTTTTGTAGATCACTCTGATTCACACGGAGCAGCAGGAAGATACGGAAATGGTGATGTTCAATGGATGACTGCCGGATCCGGATTGCAGCACTCTGAAATGTTTCCCCTTTTAAATAAAGATGAGGGCAACCCCCTGGAGCTTTTTCAAATATGGCTCAACCTGCCCGCATCGCGTAAATTTGCCGCCCCGTATTTTGCAATGTTATGGGCTGAGGACATTCCTGTTTACTCTGAAAAGGATATAAACGGGAAGCTGATTGAAATTACCATAATCGCCGGACAATTTGGCAATGTAACTGCCCCACCTCCGGCACCTGATTCATGGGCTTCAGAAAGTGACAATGATGTTGGGATATGGTTGATAAAAATTGGTGCGGGCGGGAAATGGTCACTTCCTCCTGCATCTCCCGGTGTAGATCGCTCCCTTTATTTTTACAGAGGCTCGGAAATAAGTCTTGCCGGCATCAGTATAATGCCTTACCATTCTGTTGATCTGCTGGCTGATGAAACGGTAATAATAGAAAATGGGAATGAGGATGCATTCCTGCTGTTACTGCAGGGACAACCGATCAATGAGCCTGTTGTTCAGCACGGACCATTCGTTATGAACAATACCGAAGAGATCAGACAGGCCTTTCATGATTACCGCACCACGCAGTTTGGAGGATGGCCATGGCCGGATTATGATAATGTTCATGCAATTGAAAAAGGACGGTTTGCTAAATTGGCAGATGGGAGGGAAGAGGAAAGGTGAAAAGGAGAAAACATCTTTCCGCATACCAGGCATCATGGCCAACTGATCCTTCGGAATACCATATGCCGTTCTGACTGGAACCACGCTTCACAACATAATAACAAGGTTCGTCTTACTGCATACCTGCGGGTCATGTTCAAGTGTTTTAGAATTTTTTTTACTTCATACGTACAAAGCAAGTTAATCAAACTAATAATCAATTAATTACATTTTGCAGTTAAGTCATATTCAGTGTTTCAAACTTATGGATCCCCTTGCTTTGTTCATATCTTTTTGTGTTACGCAGTATCATCGGGATTCATACGAATAAACTATTGTTATCAAATTTAAATTTTAAGTTTATATTTAGTTCGCCTTTAAATCCTCACCTCACGGATTTAGCACGGTGCAAACATGGATGATCCATCACATTATTTCAAGATATATTTTAATTTTGAATTCTGAGTAAGAAATAAAAAGGAGCTTGATTTTTTTAACATAAGGTTTGATTTATAAGCGGGAGTAGCTCAGTGGTAGAGCATCAGCTTCCCAAGCTGAGGGTCG
>SLPB01000128.1 GCA_007132225.1 Bacteroidales bacterium
GAAGATCAGGTTGAAGATTATGCAAAACGTAAAAGAATATCCGTTGAAAAGGCCAGTAAGCTTCTATCCGAAATAATTGGCTGAAGCGGCATTTACCATCAGGGGATATCTATATGCCTGTAACAAAAGCCCGATTCAGTGAAAATCTATATGCTCATAGCAGAGTTAATGATGTTAATAGCTTTTCTTCAATATATGTTCAATAATTATTAGCTTCTTGTTTCACAGGTAAAATAAGAAGCTAATAAAGCAATCACCCTGAAAGTATTTCAGCGATATGTTTTAGCTCCACATTAATTTTACTATGATGTTTAATGGTTTTTTCAAAGGGGGTAAATACTATTTCCCTGTTAACCGATCCTACCATTACCCCTTTTTTCCCGTCCAACAGTCCGAGGACAGCCTGATATCCCAGTCCGCTTGCCAGTATCCGATCATAGGATGAGGGGCTTCCTCCTCTTTGGATATGCCCCAGTATAGTAACACGTGTACTGTAATCGGGAAAGTGTTCACCTACTATTTTCTTCACTTCCATGGCCCCCCCGAAATCATCACCTTCAGATACTATAACTATTGCAGAAGCTTCGTTTTCGGAAATTCCCTTTTGCAACCGCTCAAGCAGCTCTTCAATATGAGTTTTTGTTTCGGGGATCAGTATTTTTTTTGCACCGCTGGCTATACCGCTGCGCAAAGCTATAAATCCTGCATCACGTCCCATCACCTCAACAATAAAAAGCCGGTCATGGGAAGTTGCTGTGTCTCTTAACTTATCTATGGCAGTCACCACGGTGTTTACAGCCGTATCATAACCAATGGTATAATCAGTCCCGTAAAGATCGTTGTCAATGGTACCGGGCAGACCAATTACTGGAAAATCAAATTCTTTCATAAATATGTTTCCTCCGGCAAAAGTACCGTCACCGCCAATCACAACAAGTGCGTCTATATTGTGCTTTTTAATGTTCTCATATGCTTTTTTTCGTCCCTCGGGAGTTCTGAACTCCTTGCATCTTGCACTTTTCAAAATGGTTCCCCCAAGGGAAATTATATTGTCGGCAATATGCCTGTCAAGGGGTTTTATGATATCATTAATCATCCCGTTATACCCTTTATATATACCGTCAACATCAAGCTTATGATGCAGGGCGGTCTTAACAACAGCGCGTATGGCAGCATTCATCCCGGGAGAATCCCCTCCCGAAGTTAAAACAGCTATTTTTTTCAGATCTTTCATAATTCAATATTTAATTACACTTTACCCTGTAATTTATAAAAAATAAAATGAAAGACCAAGACACTATAGTCACGGAAGGATAACATATAATTCAATAAAAGCTGTCAATTACATCTCAGGAAGGCTAACTTTTTTGAGATGTAATTGACAGCAAAGGAGAGCTTTAGTAAACGCAGCAAAAGGTTTTTGAACTATTGATTATTTTTTTTGTATGTCATGAACCACGACAACTGGTAAAAAGGAGAATCAGGGCTACCCAGTTTTGCCTTTTCCGCTGAAGAAAGAACAGGTACCATAAGATCTTCACCTGGCTGCCAGTTGGCAGGGGCAAGAACATTTTTGTTCTTATGAGTTGTCTGAAGTGCAATCAGGGTTCTTTTTATTTCATCAATGTTTCTTCCCACTTCATTAGGATAATAATGAATTGACCTTACCTTGTTATCGGGATCAATAATAAATACGCCCCTTATATTTTCACCTATACTTACCTCAGGATGTATCATGCCATAAAGGTTAGATACTTTATAACTATCATCACTCACAAGAGGATAGCTGATTTTTACTGCCTCCCGATCTTTGAATTGAACTGCTTCCAGCGCAGACTTCCAGTCAAAATGATGAGATAGAATGTCAGTAGAAATAACCACCAGATCTACACCTAGTCTGTTAAAACTCTCCTGGTGGTAGGCCAGCTCCAGCAATTCGGATGAACAAACAGGCGTGAAGTCTTTGGGATGTGCAAACAATATTTTCCAGTTTTGGCCAAAGTCCCCTGGAAAATTAATTTCTCCATTGGTAGATTGTGCTTTAAATGACGGAGCCGTTACCCCGATCATTGGCAAAGTATTGGTTCTTGCTCTCCTGTTATCCTGAGCCCACATCTGGCTCATTGATATCAGAATTAATGCTGATAATAAAAAACTTGTTTTCATAGTGTTAGATTTTAATTATACATTAAATTAATTTCAATCAAAGGTAGATGCCGGAGAATAATTCTAATAGGAGGATTCTGTCAGATATTGGGAAATATTTGCCTTATTTAAAAATTTATTTCCGGTAAACCAAAATTTCGCGGCTGCCGGGCGACAAAATCAATGGAGCATTAAATGCTTTGCTGCTGAAACCCCTGAATTATTATTTTGGTTTGATGCAAAACCGTGGACTTTGCTGAGAATTGCTACTTTTTGATTATTTCGGAGGGAAGCTTGCCAAAAAACGTGCGAAAGGTTTTCGTAAAATACCCCGGATCATCATATCCGACCATATAGGCAATATCCGAGATGTTTCCGGAATGTTTCTGCAATAATACCATAGCCCTGTGCATCCGCACCGAGCGAATAAAATGGGTTGCCGGCAAATTAACAATAGCTTTTAATTTCCGGTGCATCTGAGACGCGCTCATTCCCGCTTCCCTTCCAAGGTCTTCAACTGAAAAATCAGTATTTTCAATATTATTTTCCACTATCCTGAGTAACTTTTCCATGAAAACTGCTTCACGCGAAATCACAGAAATCTCAGAGGGTTTAATTACCTGGCCGGAACTGAACCTTTCCCGCAAAGCACGACGGTTGTTAATAAGGTTTTTGATTCTAATCCGCAGCTCTTTAACATTAAATGGCTTTACTATGTAATCGTCAGCCCCCTTTTCCAGTCCTGTTATCCTGTCAGTATCATCCGCCCTTGCAGTAAGCAGGATCAAAGGAATATGGCTTGTTTTATCACTTGACTTGATAATTTCACACAACTCGTATCCATCCATTTCCGGCATCATTATATCGCTAATAATAAGATCCGGAATCAATTGTTCGGCAGTTTTAAATCCGTCCCTTGCATTGGAAACCTCTGCAACCTGGTATTCCTCCCTGATACTCTGAGCAATATAATGACTTACATCCTGATGGTCTTCAACTATTAATACCAACGGTCCTTCATGTGTATGGTTTACCTTTCCACTTTGATTAAGCGTGTTATTCACCTTAAGCTGCAAGCCCGGATTTGTTCGCTGCGGAACAATTCCTGATATTGAAGATACAACCTGATCAGAAGTGAAATGATCTTTACCGGTCGGAAACCTTAAAGTGAACTCAGTTCCTGACCCTTGGATGCTGCTGACCCGAATTTCGGCTTTATGGATACTAACAAGCTCTTTCACATAAGCCAGACCAATTCCTGTACCACCAAATTTCTTTTTGGAGCTGTTATCCGCCTGATAGAAACGGTCGTAAATGTGTGGTAAGCTACCTGCTGAGATACCTATACCAGTATCCCTGATAACGACCTCCAGATACTCTGCACGATTGTTTACCTTAGTAATACATATCCTGACAATTATACTGCCCCTTTCAGGGGTAAATTTTATCGCATTTGAAAGGAGGTTACTGAATATTTTTTCCAGGATATCAGGATCATAATAAAAATCGGTATTTGATTTATCTCTCTCCAGATCAGGACTTATCTCTGTTAGTAAAGTAATGGATTTCTGAATTGCCAGCGACTTAAAAGACCAGGTAAGTCCTTCTATGAATTCCAGAATATTGCCCCTTACAGCCCTGATATTATAATTACCACTCTCGATACTGGAAAGATCAAGTAACTGATTTATCAGCTGTAACAGCCGGGAAACATTGGCAAGCATTAACTTTAACGAATAATTTTTTTGAACATCATTTTCTTCCTCGATGAGGTTTTCCAGTGGTCCCTTTATCAGAGTGAGCGGGGTACGGAATTCATGTGAGATATTGGCAAAAAATTGTGATTTTAAATGATCAAGTTCCTTAAGCTTATCTGTTTCCATATTTGCAATTCGCATACTTTCCTTTAGCTTTATGCGTGAAAGCTCGTATTTTCTAAATCCTAAACCTATACCGCCCAATACAACCAGGTAAACAAAGTATATCCAGTTATTAAGCCACCAGTGTCTGGAATTCCTAATGTTATTCGCAGCGTGCCTGTTACTCCATGTATCATCACTGCCTGAACCCTGTCTGTCAGGGGTATAGATTACCAACAGCAAATTGAGTCCGGCAAACTGCATCATTTCATAAAAATCCGGATATTGTAATAATTTCAGTTTTTGAGATAACCCGGGGCAGGCTGAGTAATTAAGTAAATGAATATTTTTGGAAATCTTTGAGGGATCTTCAGCATACCGGGGAAATTTATATGAAAAAAAAATTATTGTAAGAAGAAATACAGTTAAGAGAATTTCCCGGAGATTATGTTTAAATAAAAACATAACTTATAATAATTAAAAAACTCTCAGCATGCATAGTTCTATATAAATTCATGTCTGATAATTGTCAATAACAAGATTAATTATTAAATGTTCATAATAATTGGAAGTTATATCATTATCTCTCTGGAAATATTTAATACATTCGCTAATAATAGAAAAATTCTGAATTAGAAATTAACCTGACACAAGGTTTGTTAATGAACCTGTTCTGGCTTTGAAATATGGCATGAACTAATTAAAGAGAAGCATCAAACCAAACAATTTTAAATACAATGAAACAAAAGAAATCTATCCGCAAAAAAATACTTTTAGTTGCCATGATCCTCACTACCTTTAACCTGTATTCTCAGGAGCCGGTTACTAAAGAGGTGACCGACAAAATAGACGGCCATTTTTACAACCTGCGCCACAGGCTTGACGTGCTTGAAAAAAAGATAGATGATGTTCTCTGGTTCGAAAGAGTCGGAGATATTGCCCATATCGACAAGGTATTTCTTGCCGGTGCTCCGCCGGTTGGTGCAGAAAATGCAACCACTTTGGCAGGGAAAAACCCGGTTAAATTCTACTCATATGTTTTCATACCTAAAGGTATTGATCCTTCCGGAAAGTACCCGTTAATTGTCCTGCCTCATGGCGGTGTTCACGGTGATTTCAATACCTATTATGCCCATATTATAAGGGAGATGATGGCGCAGCAATATATAGTGGTGGCTCCCGAATACAGGGGTAGTACAGGATACGGAAGGAGGACCTACGAACTCATTGATTACGGCGGACTTGAAAATGAGGATGTCAATATAAGCAGGAAATATATGCTCGAAAATTACAGCATCATAGATGAAAACAGGGTGGGCATTGTAGGATGGAGTCACGGGGGAATGATCGCTCTTATGAATATTTTTCAAAACCCGGATGAATATGCATGTGCATTTGCAGGAGTGCCTGTCAGCGATCTTATTGCCAGGATGGGATATAAACGACCGGCATATGAAGATTACTTTTCGGCTGATTACCACATCGGCCAAATGGTTCATGAAAACATCAGTGAATACCAGAGGCGTTCTCCCGTTTATCATGCAGGCAAACTTGACACACCTTTGCGTATCCATACAAACACCAATGACGAGGACGTCAATGTTCTGGAAGTACAGAACCTTATAAATGCCCTGAAAGCAGATGACAAGGATTTTGAATATGAAATTTTCCAGGATATTCCCGGAGGCCACTCCTTTGACAGAATGGATCATGCAGAGGGCAGGAAGATCCGTTACGATATTTACAAGTTCCTTGAGCAATATCTGGACCCGCCCGTTAAATTCAGAAATCCCGGGGAGATGGAAAGAGCTGCCTACCGTTACAATTAGAGGCTTTCAGTAAAGTCAGATAGTCAGTTTCATAATCTTCTGATTTAAGGCTTTCAGGCCCCGCAAATAGGGAGCTCATGTAAACCAGCCCGAAGATTTAATTTTTCTGTCTGATTTTTTTGTATTTCTCCCAGTTGAACTTTTCAAGGAAACGGACTGCCTTCTGAGCACCGAGTGCAAACAGGGCGACCTGCCTTTCCGGCTCCATGTTAAAATTAAGCCAGTTAAATTCAGCATCTGCGTCTATATGGCAGATCAGTGAATTGTAATCCGGATTATTTAGCAGGAAATCGTAATCGTGCAGCTGCCTCATGGTTGATATCATTGCAGCAGTCATATTACCAGGTGTTACTGGTATGGTGTAGCTCTCTCTCCATGCACTCAGCTTGACCCCGAATGTAGGTTTTTTAGGCACCCCGGATCTTATATGAAAGGCATTAATCGGAAAATTGGACAGTAGTCCGCCGTCCACAAAATAAGCAGTATCTGGAATCTTGCCATAATATCCCGCATGTCTTCGCCATTTGGTTTCAGATTTAGGAAGAGACCGGCTTTCGGTTTCTCCTGCATTTGGGATATTATCAACCTTGAAGGGGAAAAAGAAAAAGGGAATTGACATAGAGGCCCTCACAAATTTTGCAGGATTGACATCGTCGGTATCTTCCCAGTATAATTCCGCCATCTCGGGAAACACTATCTTGCTTTTGGTTGTCAGGTCCGAAGCGATTAACTGCAGCCCGGGCAACCGGGTTATTTCAGCATTATTATCACTTCTGTCAAATAATACAGGAATGCTGCTTCTTCGCTGTCTCAGATCATTAAGATTAATGATTCCGGCTTCCTTAAGGCACGCGGACAACCAGTTTTCAAATTCATCGCCCGGATTTATGCCCAGGTTTTTTTTCAATATTCTCCATATCCTGAACGCATTGAGGAACACAAAAAACTTGAAGCAGGGCTTATCTTCAATATATCTCCTTATTAAATTCTGTATCCGTAGGTTGCCGTCAATGAATTCGGAAAGATCTTTTTTACTTAGAATACCTATTATTTTTCCGGAGACAGGTTGGCCAATTTCACTGAGCCCGGCAACCAGAATTGTATTGATAGCCCCTGCAGAGGTGCCGGCCAGACTGAAAAACCGGATACCGCATTTTTCAAGGATCCATGTATAACCGGCAAGAGCAATACCAAGCACTCCCCCTCCTTCCTGGACCAGGTCCACATACTGGTTCCCGTCACCATCTGTAAGGTCGGAATATATTTTTCTGTCAAGTCCCTTCTCACTGATCTGATCAAGCAGCTTCAACATTTCCGGAGTTTCAGTGAATTGTTTCATCTCCCGGTAGCTTTAACATTACATTTTTTCTACGTCTTTGTATAATCCCAATATTATGACTGGACCGGCCAGGTCCGTTACCTTGTTAAATACACTCCGGGAAAAACCCGGCTGGTAACTGTCTGATTATTAGCCGACATGGATATAACGCTGACTGGTAACTATTCATCTATTATTAAAGACCGTAAAGGTATCTGAAAAGTTCATACACCATAAATGCGGGCCATACCAATGCTTTCAGAAAGCCAAGCACACCAGTCCAGAAGGTTGAAGTCTGCCCTATAAAAAATATAGCCGCACCGATAAACCCAAGCCCGTAAATGGCATTTGCGGGACCGGGACTGTCAATTTCTCTTGCCATGATTGTAATTAATTAATTATTAGTAAACATCTCCTCCGTGAAAGAACTAACCAGGGGCAGAATTCTGAACTATATCAATAAAATCAAATGTCACAACTGAATATGAATAAGTATTGTATAAGCATTGGAAGCAATTTCATCAAGGCATTCAATCCAGATATCGACAACTTCCGGACTTAGTGCAAGCTCAGCCCCGACAAGTTGCTGATTAACTGCCCTTTTCATTAGCTCCGCACCCTCCTGTATCCTTCCTGAATTAATTAACTGAGCTGCCTTTTCCATCATCGCCTCCTGATCTATATCTTCGCTTCCTCCGGAAGCAATTTTCTTTTCGTATTTATTATAAATTGCCTCGTCAACACTCATAACTTTCCCGCTTTCATCTTTTTTATTAACAAAATAAAACCCCTCCAGGTAACTGTATTTTCTTTCTAATTCGCTTAACCGGTCTTTAGTAATTATGCCATGGAAAACAAGTCCCTCTAATTTTGAGAAAATTCTGGAAGGAACCCTGGATCTTCCCTGCCTTTTGGAAACTGTTACTCCAACATCCTCCGGCATTCGCCGCAAATATGAAAAAAAAGCACTTTTTGAGCCATCACCTTCATCCTGCTCATAGCGTGGCTCCGCGTTTTCATTTACATAATATGACCTTACATTTGAATAGTTGTCCCTGGTCAGATAGCTGAAAGTTGCATAACCCTCCCGGGTCCGGTTACGGTTCTCATCTTCGGCCGTTAAGGGTACCGCGCCAGGATACATAGTAGGAACCTTTTGACAATCAGCCTTTGCAACAAAAGCTGCCATTAACAAAAATAATAACTGAATTTTTTGCATGGATAATTAATGTTTTAATTAGATAATACTGCAGAATAAAAACAGAGATTAATAACAAGACAAGTTATAAAAATAAAGGTTTGGATGCAAATTCCTTCAAAGGTGGGAAGCCGGTCATAATAAACTGATGATTAACAGATAATCCGGGTAGCTAACTACCGGCTTCCGGCCTGTTCACGTTGTCGGCCTTTAGTCCAAGCAGAAACAAAACAACTGCAATAAAAATACAAAACCCTGTTGCTGCATCATACTGTCCGGTTAGCCGGTAGGAAAGGCTGAAGATGAATGGCCCAAGGGCACTGGCAACTACCATCCACCCCATGGCATAGCCCGAGATGGCTCCCAGGTGCTTTAAACCAAAAAAGCGGGGCCAGGTAACAGCCGACAACACACCAAACATTCCCTGCATGATACCGTTACCGGCTATAAGAATATATCTGAAAACAGGTGAAATGTCTAAGAACAGTAATGCCGACATGCTTATAAGCATTCCAAAAACCTGTAAAAGAAGAAAATACTTAAGCCTGAGGTAGTCACTTAGCCAGCTCCCAAAAAAATGAAATGAAACAGCCACGACAGATGCAGGGAGGAAAATTGTAATCGCATCCCTGTGGTCATATCCGCTTACCTCAAAAATTGATATCACATGAAAAGTAAATGCAGTAATATAAAGGGCCTGCAGAGCCAATGAAAGATTGAATATCCAGAAAGAGTAAGTTGCTTTTG
The DNA here is from genome assembly GCA_007132225.1 of Bacteroidales bacterium. Taxonomy (GTDB): domain Bacteria; phylum Bacteroidota; class Bacteroidia; order Bacteroidales; family PUMT01; genus PXAP01. Next base: position 9,097 of record SLPB01000128.1, read on the forward strand.
CATCTTTAAGATTGTATTCCTTAAGTACAAGCCTGTCAGGTTCTGAATCTGAACCAGAATCTGC
>SLPB01000178.1 GCA_007132225.1 Bacteroidales bacterium
AATCCGGATTTTGATTTGAGCCCATTCACAGGAATGACAAAGAAGCATTATATTGAATGTGCAAAGTATTTATTGGAGAGGGCATTCAGTCATATCGATTCAATCAATGAGCCTTTGACTTTTCCCAGGGTTCCGGGCAAAACATATCCTCAGCCCAATGCTCCTGCATGGCGTTACCGCTCCCTTGAGTTCGAAGCTCTGGAAAGGACGTTCACCCTTGCAGGTCCTCTTATCCATGTTGATCCGGAAACAACTATAAATAATATCAAACTCAGGGACTACTATTGTTTGCATCTATATAATACCTTTACTCCCGGCCATCCTAACTCATTGCCTTTGCCGGAAGATCTGCCCGACGCCACTTATCAGTTCACCTGCGAGTTTGGTGGCTTGTTTAAGACATTATTGCTGATGCCCGAAACAATATGGCCCCTCTTTTCCGAAAAGCAGAAAGAGGAGATGGTGGTAACCATTTCAAAGTGGGCTCACCACAGGACAACACAGAATAACTGGCGGATCTTTAATATTATAACACTTTCATTTTTAAAAAAATACGGCTACGAGATTGATGACGACCTGTTAAAGAGCCATCTGTTATGGATCGCATCCTATCATTCTGGTAATGGCTGGTACCTTGAACAAACTTATAATTACTACTCGATAAGTCTGTTTATCGTATATACAACTATCTGGAACAGGACTTTCGGTGATGAACACTACCCGGATATTGCTGAAATTATTGAAAGGTCTGCCCGGCAATTAATGGAATCCATTACCAGCTTTTTTGGACGGGACGGATACATCAATATGTGGTCAAGGAGCATTTGTTACAGGACATGGGTTTCAGGAGCTTTCCCGGTTTCATTTATGCTCAAAGGAGAACCTCAGCTGGATGCCGGATGGGCAAGGCGACTATGCTCGGGATCCTTGTTGCAATTTGTTACCAGGGAGGAATTTTATGACAATGATATTCCGAGTCTTGGATTTTACGGACAAAAGGAGTATATGGTCCAGAACTATAGTTGCCCGGCAAGCCCCTTTCTTATGTTTTTGCCTTTTATATGTCTTGCCCTGCCTGATGATTCTCCTTTCTGGAGCGCCAGGGAAAATGAGGGCATGTGGGAAGAACTGGGAGATAACTTTAATAAAGTTGTTCTGGAAAATCCCGGACTGGTACTTGTTAATCATGGAAAGACCGGAACCTCGGAAATAATTCCAGGTAAAGTATATTATGATGATCCCAATTATTCCAAACTCGCATATAACACCCATTTCCCATGGGAGGATCATAACCCCCTGGGCGGCACATCAATGGAATACAGCTTCCGCAGCCTTGATCCACGGGATTTGAGAGGCGACGATATTAATTTTTATCTCACGGGTAAAGCAATTGAAAACAAACCCTCAAAAGAGGTGATGTTCACAACATCTCAGAGCATGCTGTATAACGGCATCCATGATGATATTATATACAGGCAGGCAATCATGCGAAAACCTCCCAACAACGGGGTAGGGTATATAATTGACCTTGCCGAAATAACTATTCCAGGAGGGGTTATAAGAGTGGACCGTTCCCGCCTGGCATTCGAACATGAATTAACACTCGGGCATTACGGCATGCCACATATCAAAGGTGAAAAGGCTGTGATTGAGCAATTTGAGTCAGATAATAAAAAAGTTATTACCGCAGCCATTACCGGAAGAAGGGTTGCCCTGATCACCTATAACGGCTGGGATAAAACAGGAAGTGTAATTCATAAAAACCGGAATGCCGAAGCCGATGAAAGCACCGTAATATATGCACATCTTAAGAGACTGGGAAAAAATCCTCCAATGGAACTGATGATTTCAGTAATGTTGCATAAGACGGATGACAGCGAATGGACCAGTGAAGAGTTGTCTCCGATAAAAGAAATAAATATTATGGAGGTCACCTCTTCTTACTCGGTTTTGGGGGTCAGCATCACTTTATCTGATAACAAAAAGTATGTGGTTGATTTTAAAGATATAGATGGGAAAAGATCCTGCTGAGAATGGCTTGAATAACCGTGGAATTATTTTGCAGCAGGCCTGTAAAACCACATCCTGCCAGATACAACAGTATCAAGATCAAGTTTGCTTATTCCAACTGTACGTCCAGAGAATCCGGTATTCTGATGTGCAAGGTCAAAAATTCCCTTTTCAATGACCCTGTATACTATTGCCGTATGATGGGTCATTGTTTCGGTGTAGATAGTATTTCCTTCCTGGTAGGTCACCTCTACATCTTTGAACTGTATGATATCACCCGGAAAAATTTCGTCTCTTTTGGGATTCACCTGTTTTCCATATTTATAACGACCATCCCATTTTGCTTCAATCCTGTTAAGCGCCTGAAATGCAAGATCCCAGCATTCTCCCCGGTCAACCTGCTCTCCTATCACCGATTCAACATACTCTATCACTTTTTTATTCAAAGGTGGAAGACCATCCCCGGCTGAAGCAGGGTAAAACAGTAACAATCCGGTTAAGGTAATCAAAGCATAAAAAAGCAATCTTCTCATCTTCGTATGATTATTAATACTAAACTTAAATTAACAGGCCTTAACTTACATCCATGCTTTATCCATGTCTTTAAGTGTGATTTGGCCCATGGACGATTCATATTTAAAGCGGGCAGATTAAGAAACGTGAGATTATTAAAATTATTACTCTGCCGGTATTGCCTTTAATTATTTATATGATCTAAGCCTTCAAATCTGATTTTTGTTTTTCATTATAATATCTGCAGAATTCCCTGATCCCGCATTCTCCGCACTTGGGCTTACGTGCAGTGCAAATATATCTGCCGTGTAATATGAGCCAGTGATGAGCCCGGGAAACAAGTCCCACGGGTATATTTTTCACAAGCTGCATCTCGGTCTGTAACGGAGTACGTGCATTGCGGGTAAGTCCAAGTCGGGCAGAAACACGATGAACATGGGTATCAACAGCCATAGCTGGCATATTATGGATAACTGAGGCCAGAACATTGGCCGTCTTGCGTCCCACCCCTGGAAGCTTCTGCAAAAGTTCGATATCGGCGGGCACCTCGCCACCAAACTCACCAGTCAGTGTCCTGGCCATCCCGACAAGGTGCCTGGACTTGTTATTTGGATATGAACAGCTTTTAATAATTTCAAACACCTCCTCTGCCCCGGCCTCCGCCAGGGCATATGCATCCGGGAACCTTTCGAAAAAAGAGGGGGTTATCAAATTAACCCTTTTATCGGTACACTGAGCCGATAAAATAACTGCTACAACAAGCTGATATGGACTGGTATACAACAGTTCAGTTTCAGGAGCCGGTTGCTCCTTTTGAAAATATTCCAGTACCCTTTTATATCGCTCCTCTTTTCGCATTGATTATTATTGGATATTACCCCGGCAATGGCGCCCCTGAATATGCCGGTATTATATACAGATTGCTTTAAAAATTACCGGGTGTAAAGATAGATCATTTTTAATTGATTACTTTTGCACTTTCAAACCGGTCACTTATGACGCCCTTACTTCAGGCAGACAATATCAGTAAATCATATGGAAGCCTCACCATATTCACAGGCATCTCCCTTGTTATAAACAAAGATGAGAAGGTTGCGCTGGTTGCAAGGAATGGTGAGGGTAAAACAACTCTGCTTAATATCCTTTCGGGGAAAGATACAGCTGACAGTGGTGAGGTTACAGCAACAAGGGATCTGAATATCGGCTATCTTGAGCAGGATCCTGAACTGGATGACCGGCTGACTGTAATTGATCAGGTCTTTGCATCATCAGGGGCAATTGCAGGCACAATTCGTGAATACGAAGAGGCCATAATAAGTGGCGATAAAAATCTGATAGACAGCCTGACCTCCCGCATGGATGCGCTGCAGGCATGGGACCGGGAAACATTGGCAAAACAGATACTGACCGAGCTGAATATAACAGAATTTAACAAGCCGGTCGGACAGCTTTCAGGTGGTCAGCGAAAACGTGTAGCACTGGCTAAAGTTCTGATAGATGAACCGGAGATGCTGATTCTGGATGAGCCAACCAACCATCTCGACCTGGATATGACCGAATGGCTGGAGAATTACCTGAAAAGATCAAACCTTACCATACTGATGGTTACGCATGACAGATATTTTCTCGACAGGGTGTGCACCCAGATCATTGAGATGTCCGGCAATGATATTTTTAAATATGCGGGAAACTATTCATACTTTGTCGAGAAACGTGCTGAGCGGCTTGAAAATATGCAGGCCTCTACCGATAAGGCCCGCAACCTGATGAGAAAGGAGCTTGAGTGGATGAGAAGGATGCCTAAAGCACGTACCACCAAGTCTAAATCGAGGATAGATGCCTTTTATGACCTTAAAGATCAGGCCACGGGAACACAGGATGCGGGAAACATAAAAATAAAAGCCGGTACCAGGCGCCTTGGAAATAAGATTCTGGAATTGCAGCATATAAAGAAAAGTTTTGGCCGGGAAAAAGTTATAACCGACTTCTCCTATATCTTCAGCCGGTTTGAAAAGATTGGAATAATAGGGAAGAACGGGACAGGAAAATCGACTTTTTTGAACATCGTCACCGGATCACTGCAACCCGATTCAGGCACTGTGGAAACCGGTGAAACTATTCGCTTCGGTTATTTTCGCCAGGAGGGTATTAATTTTGACGAGGGACAAAGGGTAATAGATGCAGTAAGGGATATTGCCGAGGTGGTTGTAATGAATGACGGCTCAACGCTTAGCTCACCCCAGCTGCTGAACCACTTCCTCTTCCCTCCGGCGAGACAACATGATTTTATCGGCAAGCTCAGCGGCGGAGAAAGAAGAAGGCTTTACCTGGTCACTGTGCTGATGCGCAACCCGAACTTCCTGATCCTTGATGAGCCTACCAATGACCTTGATATTGAAACCCTGAATGTCCTGGAAGACTATCTTTCAACAGCAGGGATATGCCTTCTGGTGGTATCACATGACAGGTTTTTCCTGGACAAGTTGTCTGATCATATTTTTGTGTTTGAAGGAGTCGGAGCTATCCGCGATTTTCCAGGAAATTACACCCAGTACCGTGAACATATCCGCGGAAAGGCAAAGGAAGAGTCCATGCGTCAATCCGCCGCACAGAAATCAACCCGGCTTTCCCCGCCAAAGGGAAAGCCGCAGCAAACATCCCTCTCCGCTCAAAAAGGCAAAACACCAGCCGGGAAAAGACAAAAACTCAGTTTTAAGGAAAAGAAGGAACTTGAAAAACTTGAAAAGGATATTGAGCTGCTGGAAAAGGAAAAAACCACCCTTGAAGAAGCCCTCTCAGGTGGAAGCCTCACAGTGGAGCAGCTTAAGGAATATTCCGGCCGTCATGCTGAAATCACTGATATGCTCGACATCAAATCTGACAGGTGGCTTGAGCTAAGTGACAGAAACGGAGCCTGAACCCTTGCCTTTCTCTGCCTTTATTTTGAAGAATGATCAAGATATAGCGAGTCACCTGTCCACTTAATTTGGGTTCTTCTCAAAAACTATGTGCCTGCCTTTTTATGTATAGGGCAAGTTGAGATTTGGCCTTTTAGGCATAAAACATTAAATTTAGCATAGTTTTACTTCTGCATGAAAAATTTAAAAGAAAAAATTGTCTGGATAACAGGAGCATCAAGCGGTATTGGTGAAGAGTTAGCATATGCCTTTGCCAGGGAAGGGGCCTTTCTTGTAATTTCGGCACGTAACGCAGTCAAGCTTGAGCAAGTAAAAAGAAAGTGCCTAAATGACACTCCCAGGTGCTGGGTACACCCGTTTGACCTTTCAAAGACCAATCATCTGGATGAACTGGTCAGGTCAGTATTAAAGCAAACAGGCAGAATAGATCTGTTAATTAATAATGCCGGCAGAAGTCAAAGGTCATTTGCCAGTGATACTCCTCTGGAGATTGACCGGGCCCTCATGGAACTTAATTTTTTCAGTGTGGTGGCACTCACAAAACTGGTGTTGTCCGGGATGATCAAAAATCAGGCCGGACACCTGGTTGTAATCAGCAGTATAACGGGAAAATTCGGCTTTCCTATGCGAACGGCTTACTCAGCATCTAAACATGCAGTACAGGGCTATTTTGAATCCCTCAGGGCAGAATTGTCCGGTCACAACATCCATGTCACTATCGTTTCACCCGGCAGGATAAAAACCAATATTTCATTAAATGCACTGACTGGTAACGGCACGTCTTATAATAAAATGGATAGCGGGCAGCAACAAGGCATGCCTGCAAAAGTATGTGCATCCAGGATCGTAAGAGCCATTAAAAAAGAGCGTAAAGAACTGTTAGTCGGACGAAAGGAAATTCTTATGGTATATATAAGGCGCTTTATTCCCGGCTTATATCATAAAATAGTTGCTAAACTAAATAATTAAACAACATTTTGAACCAGTCTAAAATCAGGGATATGAAAAAAAATATTTGCGGAATTCAACAAGTCGGAATTGGTTTGAAAGATGCAAAAGAAGCATGGAAATGGTACCGTATTGCATTTGGAATGGATATAAATGTTTTCGAAGACACTGCCACGGCTAAACTTATGCTGCCGTATACAAACGGGAAACAATGTAACCGCTATGCCGCCCTGGCAATGAATATGGAAGGTGGCGGAGGAATAGAGTTATGGCAGCACACGGACATGATTCCTAAACCTCCCGTTTTTGATATCCGGCTGGGAGATTGCGGGATATTGATATGTAAAATGAAATGCCGGGATATCAAAAAGGCTTATAACGAACATCAAACCAGGGGCCTTGAAATTACGGGAGCCCTGAGCAAAGATCCCCGGGGAAATTTGCATTATTATCTTCAGGATCCATTCAACAATATCTTTGAGATTGTTGAAGACCAAAATTATTATAAGAAACAGAAATCATTGACCGGCGGGGTGGCCGGTACGGTAATAGGCGTTTCAGATATTGATGAATCAAAAAAAGTATATGCAGATATTCTTGAATATGATGAGGTAATTTATGATCAAACAGGTCATTTCGAAGATCTGGCAGAATTACCGGGAGGGAATGAAAAATACAGACGCACCCTGCTTAAACATAAACCAAGAACCGGTCCGTTCAGCAAGTTACTTGGCCCCACTCAGGTTGAATTGATCCAGCCAGTGGAACGTCACCCCCGAAAAATATACCAGGACCGGATTTGGGGTGAGCTCGGGTATATTCACCTCTGTTTTGATATTATTGGAATGGATTTACTTAAAAAAGAGTGTGAAAAAAAAGGCTTTCCTTTCACTGTGGACAGTGCAAATAGTTTTGATATGGGCGCTGCTGCAGGGCATTTTTCATACATTTCCGATCCGGATGGCACCCCCATTGAATTTGTAGAAACCCACAAGCTTCCTGTTATTAAAAAACTGGGGTGGTATATAAACCTGAAAGGCAGAAATCCTGAAAAATCACTGCCACACTGGATGATCAACGCGCTAAAATTCAGTCGAATCAGTGACTGATCGTTAAATAATACAATCAATTGAGTCCCGCATGTGCCGGGTAAATTTTAAAAATTCAGGGGTCAAAATGTTTTCGCGGAAGCCTTTCATCCCTCATAGCCGTATGGTAAACTAGCACGGCGACAACTGTTGCTGCCTGCATCATATCTCCAAGCTGCATACGTTCAAAGGTATCCATATTGGTATGGTAGCTCCGGGCATAATCGAGCCTGTCCTGGATGAACTGGAAACCGGGCAGGCCGGCAGCATCAAATGCAACATGATCGGTGCTTCCGGTACGGCGCAAAGTAACGGTATTGACCCCTAAGTCCTTAAGGGGCTCAAACCATGCTTCAAAGATCGGTCGCAGGGCATCATTGTCCTGGAGATAAATACCTCTTATTTTACCCGAACCATTATCAACATTGTAATAAGCGGAAAAATTTTCATGACCGGGTTTCTTTCCCCCATCAGAATAATCAAAATAGTGTTCGCGCACATAACTCCGCGACCCGTGGAGACCCTGTTCCTCTGCTCCCCAGAGTGCAATCCTTATGGTTCGCCGGGGCAGGACTTCAAGATCCTTCAGGATCCGCATTACCTCCATCATTACAGCTACTCCTGCAGCATTGTCATTGCCACCTGTGCCGGCATGCCATGAATCCAGATGCCCTCCGATGATTACCACTTCATCCTTAAGAACAGGATCTGTTCCCGGAATTTCTGCCAGAACATTGTAACCCTTAAGATCATCATAAAGAAACCTGTTTTCAATTTCCAGCTCAAGCTCAACGTCAACACCTGCCTCCAGCAAGCGGACAATCCGTCCGTAATGCTCAAATGTCATGTCTACCTGGGCAAGCCCGGGCTCATCACTGACATCGTAACCCCTGCCATGTGACCTTACTACACCAAATGTGCCCGATGCATTAAGTATGGCCTTTACTCCTTCATCTTCGAAAAACTCCATGACCTTCCTGCTGAACACCTGTTGTGTAAACCAATCCGATTGCTGCCTCCAAGGCCGGCCATAGTCAGGTGATACAACATCAGGATATTGTGCCAGTCTCTGCAGTTCATCATCATCCCTTCTTGAAGCCAAAGGTTCAAATGATAGTTCAGGCTCAGAGATTACAGGTGTAACAATAACCTTACCCTCAAGTTTCCCCCTGTACCTGTCAAAGTCCTTTTCATCCCGGATATTCACCAGCACCGGCCTTGTAACTATCTCCCCCCCGGTGCCCCTGGTCCAGGCTCGTGGTACAGCTATCAGGTGCTGATAATAGGGCTTTGTCATGGCAAAGTAGAACCGCTCATTCTCCCAGCCCCTTCCAAAATCTCCCCAGGGTGAGACTTCCACATTGCTCAGGCCCCACTCTTCCATCTGCTTACTGGTCCATTCATAGGCATTTCTCAATCCTGTGCTTCCGGATAATCTCGGACCGATGACATCTGTAAGGTGAAATGACAGATCCCTTATCTGCGAATTCTTCAACCCCTCCTGCCTTATGCGGTGCACCATATCAAGATCCACGGGCTCATGCCCGAGAACTGCTGTAAAGGAAGCAACAGACAGAAAGACTATAAATATTATCCGGATTAAACTCATCATTGTCCTTGTTTCAACATTTGGGGAAATAATATGTTCAGTAAGATCTGCAAAGTAATGAAAAAATTAATAATAAGTTTCAGGCCACCTCATGGAAAGATTAATAATATGCCCGGAATTATCAGGAATATCCTGAAAGATATTGATCAATACGGATAATGAATATTACAAGGTATAATAAAAATTATTAGTTTTACAGGGTGCATTTTTTCATATCACCTCCAAATTTCCTGATCCACTCCCCTGGGTGCAGATTATGAACATGAGTAAATAATTAATTAATATAATGGGTAGGTTACTAAAGTTTATTACGATTTTGGTTGTTTGCATAATCAACCTTAAAACAATTGCAAATGCTCAGACTGAAGTTGATGAGAGAGCTATGATAAATTTTGAAAATGGACTGGGTTTCAATGCACCTGACGGCAGTTTCGGTATCAATCTCAGATTCAGGGTTCAAAACCGTCTTGGATTCACCAGCTTATCAGGAAAAGACCTGTCGATTGATGAAGTGGATGCACGCATAAGACGGTTACGCCTTCGTTTTGACGGGTTTGCCTTTAGCGAAAACATAACCTATAATTTACAATTATCGTTCTCTAGAAGTGACATTGAATGGGATTGGGATTACGAGGAGACACCAAATGTTATAAGGGATGCAATGGTATATTATTCCTTCAGCGATAATTTCTACATTGGTTTCGGCCAGGGCAAACTTCCGGGGAACCGGCAAAGGATAAATTCATCGGGACAACTACAGTTTACCGACCGCTCAATGGTGAATGCACGTTTCAATATTGATCGTGATTTCGGAGTGATGGGCTACTATTCAAACCATATTTCCGGATTACATTATAACATAAAAACAGCTGTTTCAACCGGTGAGGGCAGAAACGTCATCCCCTCCGGCGATGGCGGTTTTGCATATACCGGGCGTGTTGAACTATTGCCCCTGGGCAGGTTTAGTGGCAACGGCGATTTTTCAGAAGGAGACCTTGAACGGGAGCCCGCGCCTAAACTCTCGGTTGCAGGGGGATACAGCTTTAACCATAAGGCATCCAGAACCCTGGGACAAAGGGGCTCCCCCCTTTACCAGTCCCGCGACATTAAATCACGCTTTCTTGATGCTGTCATCAAATACCGTGGTTGGGCTGCTTTGGGGGAGTATAGCGACCGGAACGCGGATGATCCGCTGACTGTTTCACCATCCGGTGCTGAATATTCCCATGTTGTCACTGGATATGGTATAAATATGCAGTTAAGCTATATATTCAGGAATAATTTGGAAATTGCAGGCAGGTACACATATATAAATCCTGAAAATATTACTGATGATGGCTTTGATGGAAATCAAGTCTTAATTAGCGACCCGATTACAGAAGAATATACCCTGGGGGTAACCAGGTATATAATAAATCATAAATTAAAGGTTCAGGGAAATCTCGGGTACAGAATAACTGAAAACCTTACTCCTGCTTCCAGTCCGGGATCCAACTGGATACTTCATTTCCAGGTGGAATTAGGTATCTGAGGAATTGTAAAAGATATACCCTGTAGGATTAGGCATACTAAAGCTTGTGAATATTATTAAATCCTTATTGAATTATTTAATATACTTTTGGGCTTTATAGAGTTATTGCTTAAATCCTGCAAAAATGATAAACCACGACAAGAAAAATACACAGCTGAAACACTTTAAGTTTGCGGACTTAACAAAGCTATACAAGCTTAATTATCTCCTCCCGCTGCTTTTTTTGTTTATATTTTTATTTTCCGGATGTCAAAAAGACGATCAGGAAACTATTCCGGATCCGCTTTTTTATATTGAACATGAATTAATCAGCAGTTACAGCAAGACTGATATTCAGCAGTTATTAAATAACCAGGAAGGCATACCCTCAGAATTATCTCTGTTTATCAATAATGATATTTCTGTGTATAAAATAATTTACAGAACTGTAGATACTGAAAACAATGAGGTTCTGGCATCCGGAGCACTGATTGTACCCGATAGTAATTCTCCGCTCCCTTTAATAAGCTTTCAGCACGGAACCCTCACAAATGAAGAAGATGCACCCTCATATTTTTCCTCGGATGATTATCTTGCTACGGCATTTTTTGCCTCTACCGGTTATATTATTGCTCTGCCCGACTACCTTGGCTACGGCAGCTCCAGGCAACTGGATCATCCCTATGAGCACGGACACTCACTTGCATCTGCCTCTCGTGACATGCTGCGGGCAGTAAGAGAATATGATTTGTCAAATCCCCAATTCCGGGCAAGTGACAAACTTTTTTTAACCGGTTACTCCCAGGGAGGATATGCTACAATGTCACTGTTGAAGCTCCTGGAGGAAGAGCACCCCGGTGAATTCAGGATAACTGCAGCCACTGCCGGGGCCGGTGCTTATAATAAAACCGAAACCGCGAAAAAAATAATTGAAGCAGACAAAGAGCTGGTGCACCTGAATACTTTCCTTTGGGTATTGGATACCTATAACAAAATATATGGTTTCAACCGTCCCTACAGCTATTTCTTTAACGAACCCCATGACAGTGAAATTGAGGCAGGAGGCGTCTTCAATAATACCGGACTTAATCCCGCCAATCTCTTCACAACTGAATTCCGGGACGAAATACTGCTTGATCCTGAAAGTGATTTTATGGAGGCTATTGCAGATAACAATAATTATGACTGGAAACCAGTAGCGCCCCTTCAACTATATCACGGCACAGAAGATGAGTTTGTCTACTATCTCAATTCTCAGTCAGCTTACCTGGCAATGAAAGAGAGGGGTGCAGAAAATGTTGAGCTGGTAACCGTGCAGGGTGGAGACCATGGCACAACAGTTTTTGAATACTTTACAGGAACATTTTTATTCTTTAGAAGGTTTTAAAAAAATTATAAACATTACCGTGATAATTTGATGATGGCAGGGTTCCTTCAGGGCTGGTCTTTAATATAAATATTTACTGGTAAAATAATTTGAGTAAGTATTAAAACTTTTTATCAATTATTGATTTGTTTTCCCTATTATTTATATTTTTAGGCAAATTTTCTGATCACCATGTATAATGACAAACTGATGTCGTGAACTTATCCAAGCTATTCGCAGATAAGAGTGCTATTGCTTTGAAAAATAACGGGAATGTAAAAAAGTTACTTTTTAAAAAGCTGATATGCAGTATACTCTATTTTGAAAATCAAAAAACCATAGCTGATCTTTGTATTCCTTCCGGGGTGAGTATTCCCACTATGACAAGGCTTATGAATGAACTGAAGCAGGAAGGATGGGTTCTTGAACTGGGCACTGGTAAGTCCCGGGGTGGCCGAAAACCGGTTTTATACGGTCTAAACCCTTCTGCAAGCTATGTTCTCGGAGTTGAGATGACTAAAAAATATACAAGGGCAAATATTTACAACCTGCATAATGTGGCGGTAGGGGAAGCAATTCAGCTGGATATTGAAATTGAAGATGCTCCGGCTATTCTCGAAATCCTGAAAACAAGTATAGATACTTTTATTGACAGCAGTGGTATTAATAGGCAGGATATTATTGGTGCCGGCATAATAATGCCCGGCTTGATAGATAAAAAGACCAGTGTCAACCATATTTATAAAAACCTTGGTGAAAAACCCCTGAATATTATGTTCAGTGAGCTATTTCAAATACCTTCATATATTGAGCATAATACAAAAGCAATGGCTATGGCAGAGTCATGGTTTGGCCTGGCAAAAAACAAATCCAATGTATTGTGCCTTAATGTAGGATCAGGGGTGGGAATGGGTATCATAATGAACAGTGAATTGTACCAGGGGCATTCAGGTTTTTCCGGAGAATTCGGACATATTCAACTGGTGCCTGATGGTGAACTATGTTACTGTGGAAAAATTGGATGCCTGGAAACCGTTGCCTCCGGTCCTGCACTGGTAGCCAGGGCCAGGAAAAAGATAGCAAAAGGAGAAAATTCCATTATCAATAAGCTTACAGATAGCAGGACCACGGAAATAAAACTTCCTGTAATTATAGAAGCAGCTCATCAGGGAGATCAGTTCGCCATAGAACTTATAGAAGAATCGGCTCTGTTTCTTGCCAGGGGACTTGCAATGATGATACATCTGTTTAACCCTGAGATGATAATTATCGGAGGTGACATGGCCAGGGCAGAAAACCTCCTCTCCGATCCCATACAACACCAACTGAGTAAATATACCTTAAGCAGGATCCGCCAGGATGCACAAATATTTGTTTCCGAACTAAAAGAACAGTCCGGCCTGCTGGGAACAATACCCGTAGTAATGAATAATATATTTCTACAAGAACCAAATATTATTAACACATATAAATTAAATAAACTATGATTCTGGAAACACTGGACTGGACTGTGGTGGTCATATTTTTCATAGCCCTTGTAACCATTGGTTATATCGCATCAAGACAAGCCGGGAAAAGCACTTCCAATTTCTTCCTTTCAGGACGAAATATGCCCTGGTGGCTGCTTGGTGTGTCGATGGTAGCCACAACATTTTCAGCTGACACTCCTAACCTGATTACCGATATGGTTCGTACAGGCGGGGTTGCCAGCAACTGGTTATGGTGGGCTTTCCTGCTTACCGGGATGCTCACTGTTTTTGTTTATGCCAAATTGTGGAACCGCTCACAGGTGATGACAGACAATGAATTTTACGAGATACGCTACAGCGGTAAAATGGCCGCATTTCTAAGGGGTTTCAGGGCCATATACCTTGGATTCTTTTTTAATGTTATGGTCATTGCCACTGTTTCCCTTGCCTTTATTAAAATATCCGCTATAATGCTGGGGTTGCAACCGGCTCCCGCGCTGATCATCGCCTCTGTGATAGTGCTGTTTTACAGCACTATAGGGGGACTAAGGTCTATATTGTGGACAGATCTTTTTCAGTTCAGCTTTATGATGTTCGGAGCAGTTATTGCTGCTGTATATGTAACAAGATCGCCGGAGGTTGGGGGACTGTCTGCACTGTTCACCCATCCCAATGTTGTGGATAAACTGAGTTTCGTACCCAGTATTTCACAGCCGGAAATATTCCTGAGTATATTCCTTATACCCATCGCAGTCCAGTGGTGGGCTGCATGGTATCCCGGGGCAGAACCGGGTGGAGGCGGATACGTGGCACAAAGAATGCTTTCTGCTAAAAATGAAGATAACGCGGTTGGAGCAACTCTTCTTTTTAACTTTTTTCATTATGCACTGCGCCCATGGCCATGGATAATTGTAGGACTGGCTTCGCTGATAGTTTTTCCGGATATCCAGTCAATGGTTGATAAATTCCCGGATGTTTCCACCCAATATATACAGCATGACTTTGCATACCCTGCCATGCTGAGGGAGTTCCTGCCTCCGGGATTACTCGGACTGGTAGTTGCCTCCATTATTGCAGCCTTCATGTCAACTACGGCCTCACATCTGAACTGGGGGTCATCATACCTGGTAAATGATTTTTATGGCCGTTTCTATAATCCCAAAGCAACTGAGAAGCAAAAAGTGAGATTTGGACGTTACAGTACAATAGCCCTTATGCTGTGTGCAGTTCTTCTTGCCCTTGTTCTGCAAAATGCATTGCAGGCCTTTTATTATATTTTAATGATTGGGATGGGGACCGGACTTATATATATACTGCGCTGGTTCTGGTGGAGGATCAATCCCTATTCTGAAATAGCCGGCATGGCAGCTGCAATGACTTTCTCCCTGCTTTTTATAATTCTTGAGAACTTTGTGATGGTCAGACTGGAAAACGATATGGTCGAAATATTTGGAATAACATTTTCTCAGACATACTGGAATACTATCAGACTTTTAGGAGTGGTATTTCTTACATCGGCAACATGGATTATAGTGACTCTTTTAACAAAACCAACAGACGAAGAGACACTTCGCAACTTCTACCGGAGAATCAGGCCGGGTGGTCCCGGATGGAAAAAGGTTGTGGACAGGGCTAAAGCAGATAATATAGAACTTGTAAAAGAAGGTGACCTGAAATGGGATGTTCCAACAGGAATAATCTGTATGATACTGGGTTCTGTTTCTATTTACAGCATTCTTTTCACCATCGGAAATATTCTTTACGGGAATATCTTCGAAGCTCTTATTTTATTTGGGCTGACCGTTGTTTCCTCATTGCTGCTTTATAAATACTGGAACAAACTAAAATCAAATTAATTATAATATTTTGCAGCGATGATTAACTACATCCTGCAAAATTCAATTATTTGTCAGCGAAATGGTTAAACCTACACTTTTAATACTGGCTGCGGGTTTGGGAAGCCGGTACGGAGGCTTTAAACAGCTAGAGCCAATCGGCCCCCAGGGAGAGGCCATAATTGATTACTCAATATTTGATGCTATTAAAGCAGGATTTGGAAAGGTTGTCTTTGTTATTAAAAAGGAGCTCGAGGTTAACTTCAGGGATAATCTTCTTAAACGTTTTGAGAACAGGATAGATACCGGTTACGTTTTCCAGGAACTTGACATGCTGCCAAAAGGCTATGATCTCCCTTCCTCCAGGGAGAAACCATGGGGAACAGCACATGCCATAATGGTTTCTGAGGCTGCTGTAAATGAACCCTTTACAGTTATTAATGCTGATGACTTTTATGGATACGAGGCATTCAGAAGGATGCAGATGTTCCTGGCAGAAAAAAGCAATAATGAAAGAGAATATTCTATGATAGGATATAAGCTTGGTAAAACTCTTTCTGAGCATGGTACCGTATCCAGGGGCATCTGCAGTATTGATGATAACGGCTACCTTAAATCAGTTACAGAAATTACAAAGATCAGGAAAGATAATGACAGGATAGTTAATTTTGATAACGGTAAATCTTTTTCTTTATCCGGAAATTCAATAGTATCAATGAACATGTGGGGTTTCACTCCTGTTGTATTCGGACAGATAAAACAGAGGTTCTCTTCTTTTCTGGACCAAAATATTACTAATCCAAAAGCCGAATTCTTCATCCCCACACTGATTGACCAGCTTATCAGGGAGAAGGAAGCTAAAGTTAAGGTGCTGAGCTGCAACGCCCAATGGTTCGGCATTACATACAAGGAAGATAAACAGGCGGCTAAAGACAGTATCCTGGAGATGATTAAAAACGGAGAGTACCCCTTAAGGCTGTGGACATAAAATGACAAACCAGGATCTTGAATTTATATTTGACCAGTTTAATGGTTCCGGTACATATCTGGAGGGAAGAAAATCCGGAGCGGGTCATATTCACAACACTTACCTGCTGCTTACTGCTGAAAAGGCAGCACCGGATTATATTCTCCAGAAGATCAACGATAAAGTGTTTCCGCATGTTGCTGAAATGATGACCAATATACTTAAGGTAACCAGCCATATAAGTAAAAAAATAAAAAAACAGGAGAGCAGTCACAAGCAGGTACTGGAGGTAGTACGGACAAACTCACATAGAAATTTTTTCACCGATTCCCGTGGTGCTCACTGGCGAATGTACAGGAAGATATCTCCGGGCATTAGCTACGATATTGTTCCCGATGAAAGGGTTGCCTCTGAAGCAGGCAAGGCATTCGGACAATTTATTGTCGATCTCGGGGATTTGCAGGCCGAAGAAATATTCCCTGTTATCCCCGGCTTTCACTCCATGGAGATGCGCTTTGAAAATTTCAACAAAGCAATGAATGAGAATCCATTTAACCGGGTTGATGAGGTGAAGGAAGAAATTGATTTTGTAAAGGATCATATTGACCGCATGATGATAATTCCGGCCCTTGAAAAAACAGGTAAGCTGCCATTGAGGGTAACACATAACGATACCAAACTTAACAATATTTTGTTTGATGATAATGACATGGCTGTATGCGTTATAGATCTGGATACGGTAATGCCGGGGCTCGCACTTTATGATTTCGGCGATACGATACGCACTGCTGCAAGTACCGGGGAAGAAGATGAAGCGGACCTGGACAGGATACAACTCAACATACCGGTATTCAAAGCTTTTTCCGAAGGTTTCCTTAACAGTACTCTTACTTTTTTGAACAAATATGAAATCGAATATCTTACACTGGGATCACAGTATATGACATTTATTATGGGGTTAAGATTCCTTACCGATTATATTTCAGGAGATGTCTATTACGCAACACACTACAAAAAACAAAATCTCAGGCGCTGCAGGGCACAGTTCCGTTTAATGCAATCTATGACTGACAGTTATGATGAATGTCAAAACATTATAAACCAATTAGTTAAAAACCAATCACCCTCGTAACTTGCGGTAGATCGGACTGAGCCACTGCTCATGAGCATGATACCTGCTCTCTGCTGCCCATCGAATTCCACGTTTCTGAATTTCCAGAGCTTCGTAAACCTGGAAATCAGCAATTACATGCCCGAGTGCTGAGTAGAATACCCGGCCCTTGCCGTAATACTTTTTCCATACCTGCGGTATTACTGCATCTTCTATCCAGTAGTCATTCTCACCGGTAAAGGTGGTGGTTGCCAAAACATTAACATTTGGATCGACATGCATATAATACTGCTCTGAGTGCATATCAAAATCCCCGAGATTTACTGTAACATAGTCATGCCGGTCAACTATATTAACCCTGTAATCTATGATACCCCCGGGATGAGCTACCCATTGTCCGCCAACCATATACTGGTATTTAACATTATTTCTGAATGAATCACCAAGACCGCCATGCCATCCGGCTATGCCACATCCATTGCGTATTGCATCCAGAAGACCATTTTCCTGATCATCTGTGATTTCACCACTGGTCCATATCTGCACCACAAGATCAAGAGACGACATAAGTTTCTTGTCCAGGTATGCATCAAGAGTATCGGATACCGTGACATCTGCCGCCTCGCTTCTCATCCAGGGCACAAAAAGATCCCTGCTTGGTTCAGGATCATGACCTTCCCATCCTCCATATACAAAAAGGACCTTCTTTCCTTTAAGGGAGGGAACTGCTGAGTTATAAGTGACCGGTCCAGGAGCAGCAAACAATGCTTTTTCTCCCAGCAATCCTGCTCCGCCAGCCAGGATGGAATTACGGATAAATCTGCGTCGTGATGATAAATATTTCTCCATGACAGAATTTTTATTAATTCAAATTATTTTATGCTTATATACAAAAGATAAATTACTGTTGATATTCATTTGAATTGTTGATAATAATGCAAACTAATACTATTTTGCGGAAACATTTCAAATTTTGTTTATTGAATACCTAAATATATAATATATTGTAATTATTTAGGTGCCCATAAAATTAGATAAATATATGATCTCCCTGTTATCAAATTGAAAGAAATTAATCTATTCTTTAACCCATATTTATGTATTTTTAGCAAACTCTCTTTTTAAAAAGACAAAACTAAACTCTAATTACGAATAAAATGAAGGTTTCCTCAGTAACAAGAAAACTTGATAAACTTTACGAGTTTGATCGTGAGCCGGTTACAAAAAACAAACTCCAGGGAATAGGTAATTTCCTTGGAATATATGCCGGCGAGCATGTTGCCGGGACAGAATTTGTAATTGGAATACTGTTTGTTGCTCACGGAGTATCAGTAACAGACCTTTTTATCGGGGGGTTTATAGGAAACCTGCTTGCAGTACTCAGCTGGGCTTTCATCACCTCCCCAATTGCAGTGAAAGAAAGGCTCTCTCTCTACTGGCAACTCAGAAAAATTTGTGGTCCCGCACTGGTATTTATTTACAATATTGTCAATGCACTTATGTTCTGCTTTCTTGCTGGTGCAATGGTTGCTGTTTCTGCCACTGCAGTGGGTATACCATTTAATATAACAATGCCGGCTCTCGGGGACTTTTATCCTAATAGCATAGGCTGGGTGGTGACTGTTATCTGCGTTGGGGCGGTTATCACGGTTATTGCAATAATGGGTTTCGAATCACTGGCTCGTTTTGCCAAGATTGCAGCGCCATGGATGTTCCTTATCTTTGTAGCAGCAGCTGTAAACAGCTTTCCCAAACTGGGCATTGAACCAGGACTTGGTAATTTCTGGCAGGTGGCAAATGATACTATATGGACAGGTATTGCAATGCCTGGTCAGTCTCAGTTCACGATATGGCACGTAATTTTCTTTACCTGGCTGGCCAATGCGGCAATGCATCTTGGTATGTCAGATCTTTCCATATTCAGGTATGCAAAAAAATGGTATTACGGTTTTGCTTCTGCAGTGGGAATGTACCTGGGGCATTACATTGCATGGATAGCTTCAGGAGTTATATACGCTGCAGCTACAAGTGACTCGCCCGGACCTGTAGCCTACCAGGCTGTTGGTTTGGCGGGAGCCGTATGTGTAGTGATAGCAGGATGGACAACAGCCAACCCGACGCTTTACAGGGCTGGACTGGCTCTTCAGGTTGCCTCTCCCAACTGGAAAAGATGGAAGGTCACTCTTTTGGCCGGCTTAATAACCACCACTGCAGCCATGTTCCCTGCCCTAGTCATGCAACTGCTTGATTTTGTTGCCCTGTACGGATTAATCCTGATACCGATGGGAGGAATAATATTTGCCGATTTCTATTTGTTCAAGAGATTCAAGCTGGAAAGCTACTATGCGGAAAAACATAATATAATGTTTAACAGTGCTGCGGGTTTAACCTGGTTATTACTCCTTGTCATTTCACTTATCGCCAACCGCATAATCGGTATTGAACTCTTCTTCCTGCCTATCCCCAGCTGGATAATGGCTGTTGTCCTTTACCTGGGATTTTCAGTTGTGCATCAAAAATATCTGAATAAAAATCTAAGCACCGGGTGAAAGAATATTAATACATTGTTTATTTATTATCCAAAAAATTATGGGTTCACAACCAATAAAGCCAAGACTGAGAATTACCTTTATTATCATCGCTGCAGCGGGACTGATACTTACCCTGATGCCCTCATTCCTTAACTGGCAGGGTGTCATTGGTCCTGAAAAAGTAAATAACCTGATGGTGGCAGGAACCATACTCTGGTTTGGTTCAGCCATTTTCATTTTTGTGAAAAAAGATCCTGATTAGTATTTTGAGCTTAAAAAATTATCCGGGGATTTTACCCAGTAACTAAATCACCTGTTACCGGATCACATAATCTGACCGGAATAACATATCACCAGTTTAAGCATTCACCAGGAGCCTCCGAGAGATCGCCGGCAATCCAGTCGGCTTTCTCAAGCTCACTCCCGTTAAAGCTGGTGGTCAGGGCCAGGCACCTGCAACCGGCATCCTTCGCCGCTTTAACCCCGCTTACTGCATCTTCAACAACCAGGCAGTGTTCCGGACTTTGATTTATTTCCCGGGCAGCTTTAATAAAGATGTCGGGAAAGGGTTTTTTCCTTTCCACCAGCTGGCCATAAATAATTGCATCAAAAAGTGAAGGTTTCAGACCTATTTCTTTCAGATTGATATAAACCTTTATCTTGTCGGCACTGGATGCAACCGCCATGCCAAACCCGAGGCTGCGGCATTTCCCTATAAAATCAAACACCCCGGGAAGGGCAGTAAGTTTACCGCTTACAAGTTCATCATAAATCTCATAGGTTCTTGCCTTATCTTTTTCAACATCAAAAGGAAAACCATATTTTTCGGCAACTCCTCCCAGGTAGCGGTTTTCTCCCATCCCAATAAACGGTTTGAAATCATCACTGCTCACCAGCAATCCTTTTTCCCTGAACATTTCAATACCTGCCTGGCAAATATATTCTTCAGAGTCTACCAGAACACCATCCATATCAAATAACACACCTTTAATCATAGTAACTCACCAAATTTAAGTTTAACACAGATAAAGCTATAAACATAATAAAAATATAAACCGGGGATTAAACCGGACGGGCATTTTCGAGAAGAAATTTTTCTGCTTCAGAAGACCATATAAAATCATTTGCCTGCAGCATCCTGTGCAGCTCCCTGAAACAGGGATCAGCCTTTCCCAGTTTTTCAAAATCATTGATGGCAGTAAGAGGCAGGGATATATTGGTGTAAATAAGTTTCTTGCCGCCGGGAATATCGGGAAGATTGAGAGTGGTACTTATCACGGCATCCAGTCCCCCGATATGAGTAATCATAGCAGAGGGGTTTATCCTGCCCGCTGCCATCATCGACAGTGCCTCTTTCATATCGTCGGTATTTCCCCCGCTCGTTCCCACGATATGGGTAAATGCATAATGAACATTATAGAAATTAAGTTCAGCACTGAACCCGGTATCTGAAGGACCGGCAAAAAAGTTCAGGCAGCCATCAAAACCAAGGATCCTGTCCGCCATTTCAACCACCGGCCTTACCGGAGCAAATACAAATACATCATCATATCCCTTTCCCCCCGTCAGATTCTTAAGTGTGCCGGCCGGATCTTCAAGTTTTGAAGTATTTATATATATCAGCTCAACATTATTTTCAGCTGCCTCCTCTTTGGTATGAATCTTCGCGGCTCTCTCCAGCCTGGCATTATCTATATCGGTTACAACAAGAAAACGTGGTTTTATGTCACAGTGCAGGGCATAATCGATTGCCCCCAGGCCCATTGGCCCGGCTCCGGCAAGTATAGCCATGGTGCCTCCCTCTTTTATGCCCATTTCATGCTTGTAGACCCCGTTTTTGGTATGGTATGAAGCATGAAACGCACCTATCACGCAAGACATTGGTTCTGACAATGATGCATGAAAAAAACTTTCACCGTGATATGGAAGCAGGCAGCCTGTTTCCATCACCTCACTGGGAATTATAATATGAGTTGCGTTACCACCAATATAGGGGAATGAATAACCCGGTGCATCCAGGCTTCCCTTGTAATTCATTGCGGGCTGGATTGAGAATTTATCTCCTGCCTTGAATTGCTTCGACCATTTTTCACCTACCTCAAGCAAAACTCCGCTGAATTCATGCCCGATAATCGTCGGGTTTATATGTATATCATCAGGTACCCTTTTATGATCGGCTCCCTGCTGTGCTGCTTTGTATGATGACATGCAGATACTGTCGGACACTATGGTGGCCAGTATCTCATCATCCCTGAGCGGGGGAAGCTCAAACTCCTCCAGCCGGAGATCATTCTTTCCGTATAACCTTACTGCTTTTGTTTTCATAAAAATTTATATTAATTAACCGGCATTACTGATCTTACCATGCCAATATCCAGTCCTCAGGCCGATTTCACATGCAATGAAATAATTATTAATGCAACATATTCTGCCCGCCGGTGACAGGAACGGCCTGTCCGGTTTCATATTTCTGGTCAATCACGTAAAACACAGCTTTCATAATATCTTCCACCCGGCACCCCCTCCCTGCAGGGACCTGGCTTTCGTAATATCTTTTTACATCGTCAATGGTTTTTGCCCCCGGGACCTTCCCTGCACGAAGATATTGAATAAATAAACCATTTTCAGGATCAGACCAAAGGGGACCTTCGAAGAAGTTTCCGGGACAAATAGAGTTTACCTTAATATTAAAAGGCATCAGTTCCAGGGCGAAGGACTGGGTAAGTCCGATACCTCCAAATTTGCCGCCTGCATAGGCAAAGTTTTTATTACTTCCCTTCAGCCCGGATTTGGAATTGATCTGTATAATATCAGAAAAATGCATATTATTGTATTCAAACTGCAGCTTCATAACAGCCGATGCATATTTAGCACAATGAAAATATCCGGAATAGTTAACCCTGGTAACCCTTTCAAACACCTCCTCACTCATCTCATCCAGTCCGCCTGCATAAAGGATCCCTGCATTGGAAACCATCAGATCCAGTCCTCCATAAAACTTCACTGTCTCCGACACAAGAGATGCTACAGATGAAGGGTTGCCGGCATCAGCCTTTATAAACACAGCTCTGTTATTCCCCCCGTTGGAATTAAGTTTATCAACCCTGCGAATGCTCTCCTCTTCATTGATATCGGCAATTACCACATTGGCACCTTCACCGTAGAGTGAGGAGACTATTCCTGCTCCAAATCCCATTGCACCACCGGTAACAATGGCGATTCTCCCGCTCATAACGTTTTTCCGCAAATCGCCCGTTGCCATTTGCCTTCGGTAATTTTCCACTTCCCAGTTATCAATGAAAGATATCTGCTCACTACTCATAAAGCGAGGTCCCCCGAAACTTTTAGTGTACCAGCTAATCTTCATAAGGTCCTCGAATACATCGAGAGAGGTGCTGGCTGACCTCCATGAGTCGCCTATACCCACCAGGCCATAACCTTTGATAAGCATTATACGTGGATAATAGCCATTTTCTTCCATAAAAGCAGACAGGCTTTCCCGGACCGATGCGGTTATCTCTTCCGGAGAATCTCCACCTTCTGAGTAAAGATATGCGGACTTACAATAGACTATTATATCAGGGGTGAAGGGAGCGGCAACCCTGGCAAATGATTCTTTGTTCTGATAAAAATTGGCAATGAGAGTATTGTGTCTTATAACCACAGTCTTAAGAGAATCAGTTGAAACCATCATCCTAACCGCGGGGATGATCCGGGTGACTTCTTCAGGTACAGGTTTATCTAAAATTACCAGCTGCTGATCCAGCCGTGCCTCAATTTTTGAAAAAATATCCGAATATATCTTCTTTACCTCATCAATGGTATTGGCGGCCACAAACACTCCGTGATTTTCGAGAAAAATAACCTTGGGATCATAATTATAATTATCACGATATTTTTTTATCTCATCATAAACTTTACAAAAAAGAGTATAGCCCGGGTCAGTGTAAGGAACATAAAGTGCCTTAGGAAAAAGCTCAGAAGCAACAAGCCTTGAGTCCCGACTGCACATCAATCCGTTCACCACGGCGGGATGAAGGTGCACTACAAAACTATACCCTATTATATCATGCAGGTTGGTCTCTACCGAAGGCCTGAGTTTGCTCTCCGGATCGGCACAGCTTGAAGAAAGGTCTGCTTTGACCTGTTTCTCGCGTTCATCGGGATCGCTGCTGTATTTTTTATGGTTCATCTTTTTCAGCAGGTCCCGGCGCATTACCGCAAAACCCTTATGATCAATGAAACCAAGGCTGGTGCCACTGGCCTTTATCCACAATTCTTCCTTATCCTTCCAGGAAGTGTTGCCTCCCCCGGCAATTACATAGTCACTACTGACACCGTAAAACCGTGAGATCTCGACAAGATCCTCTATCTCCCGCTTTATCATAAAAAAAATATTAAGGCATAACGGTACAACCCCGGCAGCCTGTTAATTTAAAAACCTTTCAATAACAGCTTTTCCAAGTTCTTCAAATTCGGCACGTTTTCTCTCACGGTCCGTTCCGGATAAAAATATATACCCCTCCTCTCCCCTTGCTCTCAGGTACTGATGAGCAGCAATAACACACGCTCCATTATATGCTGTTGTCCTCAACCCATCATCAAGAGGAACGGCACCACGTGCAAACACCTTCATTGGTTCGGGAGAAGGTGTATTATGTTCGGTGCCAAAGAGTATGACAAATCCCTTCTTATTGAAATAATTTACAAACCTTCCAAGCTCTTTCAAATCATTTCTTGTTGGTATCAGCTCAATACAGGATACATTTATTGACTCGAGCTTTAAAAATAGCTTCTCCATATCCGATTCAAATTCAGTGAAATGACCTTTGGTATCATCCAGTAAAACCGGATAACAAGGAATTCCACCTGCATTTTTTATAATGGACATGATCTCTTTAATATCCATAAATGCCCCCGGGGCCTCTTCAACGAAAGCCAATCCGCCGGATTTTAGTAATCTGCTTCTAAATTCATTTTCAACTGCAGCGCTGTTGTTCAAATCAGCCAGGGGATCACGATTACCATACAATCGTTTCAAAAAATCTTTTCTCTCAGCGGGTGTATTAAAATTCTCAAATATCATTATCCTAAGGGCCTGAGCAACATGCCGTTCCCTCACCATATTCATGGCATATTTTCTCTGAATCTCAGCGAAATCAAGTTTCAGACTGCTATCGAGTCTGTCCAGATGTTCATTGAGTTTTTCTATCATCGCCCTCACCTGGTTATGACTCTCTTCAGTTATAATATTAACCTTGTCAAAAACTCCGCTCTTTTTATTTACCGGAAAGTCAAGTCCTTTACCGCTGAAGTATATTCGTCCTGGATTATTGGGATCGTTGATCCTGATGCCTTTTCCCTGTTCATCTTTCATAAGCCCCATGAATTCAATATTAAAAAGGGGAAATATCCGGTATCTAAGACTCAGATCATAAAATTCCGGATATCCTTCCGAAGTATTAAAGTCATTGATCCCCAGTACCCTGACATTCTCCTGGCTGGCCAAAACAAATGCCTGGTGAAGGTCCTTAAAAGCACTGAACGAGTAAGGAGAATGGATATGAGAATTGACATCGGGGATGATTCCGCTCCCGTTTTCCCGGAACCATTGCACCAGAATCTTTTTTTCGGGCAATTCACTTAAAAAATTTTCCATCAGGATGCCGGCTCCAGTTTTTCAAGTTCGCCGTTTATAAAACCAACCTCATCTTCGGAAAGGGAAAAACTTAGTGTCCCCGCATTATCTGCAACCTGTTCCGGGTTTCTTGCACCTGCCAGAACACAGGTTATGCCCGGTTGCTGCAAGGTCCAGCGCAGAACCAGTTGTGGAAGGGTGGCCCTTTTGGATTCAGCAAGTGGCCTTATTTTATCCAGAAACTTGTTGACCTTCTTAACATTTTCTGTTTTAAACCAGAGCAAGCCCGCCCTGGCATCACCTTCTTTAAATTTATGGCCGGGATCAAATTTACCGGTCAGCAATCCCCGGTAAAGCGGACTGTATGCCAGTATTCCCACATTATTTTGAATGCAGTAAGGTACAACATCCTCCTCGATATCCCTTCTCAGCATACTGTAGGGTACCTGGTTTGAGGCGAGGAGGGTTGTTTTTTCAGCCTCTTCCATAAGCGGCACATCATAATTGGATACCCCGGCAGCCCTTATTTTGCCCTGCTCTTTGAGCCGCTCAAGAGCCTCCATTGTCTCTTCAACCGGGGTGGTGGGGTCCGGCCAGTGTATTTGTAAAAGATCAATATGATCGGTTCCCAGTCGTTTGAGACTATCCTCGCACTCTTTTATTACCGAATCTTTTGCAGAATACCAGTAAATATCAATATTTTCACCCTGGTTGTCTTTGGTAGCCATGAAAAACTCCCCTTTGACTGCATCCCACCTGATTCCGAACTTAGTCAGTATCTGAACCTTATCACGAATGCCCTTAATAGCCTCGCCCGTTATTTCCTCACTCAGCCCGAAACCGTATACGGGAGCTGTATCTATGGTTGTAATGCCAAGATCGACTGATTTTCTAATCGCATTGATTGCATCTTTCTTTTCAGCACCTCCCCACAGCCAGCCACCGATAGCCCATGCACCGAATGCAATGGGAGTTACTTTAACATCACTTTTACCTAATTTTATTAATTCCATAATAAGATATTTTAATTGTCATTAACTTATCCATAAAGTTAAATAGTTTAAAGTAAAAAGTCAGAATCGGACAGATAAAAAATACCTAAACCCCTTTTCTGCTTCTTTCCAGGATAATCTTATCGCTAAAATCCTCTGATACATTGTGTCCCTCAAGAGGGAGTATTCGCTGATGGATGGCATCTACTATCCATGAAGGCTGAGGAAAAAAGTAGTCCTCCAGTTCATGTGCAGGCACGATCCAGTTCCTTGCACCGACAACCACTGGCGGGGCATCCAGGTAATCGAATGCCAGGTCGGTTATTTTCTGAGCCATGTCAT
Organism: Bacteroidales bacterium; assembly: GCA_007132225.1. GTDB lineage: Bacteria > Bacteroidota > Bacteroidia > Bacteroidales > PUMT01 > PXAP01. Next base: position 26,848 of record SLPB01000178.1, read on the forward strand.
TTAAATATGCTCCCCGGGAGTTGGCATCTCCCGAAATAATAACCCTTCCGGTTTTTTTGACTGACTCAATTACAAGATCGTAGTTAAAGGGAACCAGGCTTCTTGCATCAATAATCTCAGCCGATAACCCATACTTTTCCTCAAGAATACCGGCGGCTTCCATTGCACGGTAGAGAGTTGCTCCCACGGTAAGAATGGTAATATCCTTACCGCTGCGTTTGATATCAGGTTCACCGAGCGGAATTTCATAATAACCTTCAGGTACACCCTCCTGATGGAAATGCTCACCAATATCATAAATCCGCTGACTTTCAAAAAATATAACAGGATCGGTACCCTGCAGTGCCGAGTTCATCAACCCTTTTGCATCGTAGGGAGTGGCCGGAAAAACAACCTTCAGTCCGGGAATATGAGCCACCAGCGAGGTCCAGTCCTGGGAATGTTGCGCCCCATACTTGGATCCGACCGAGACCCTGATAACAACCGGCATTTTAATCAGGTTTCCGCTCATCGCCTGCCACTTGGGCAGCTGATTGAACACCTCATCGCCTGAGCGGCCCAGGAAATCACAATACATTATTTCAGCTATAACCCTTCCTCCTGCCATACCATAACCAATTGCCGTACCCACAATGGCACCCTCTGAAAT
>SLPB01000094.1 GCA_007132225.1 Bacteroidales bacterium
AACACCATATTCAATCTTGAACAGGACATTTGGGAATATTGACAGTGTCCCCCGATAAATAAAAAAACCGGAACTAAGTTCCGGTTTTTTTATTTATGCATATTTACGTTGCAAAGAGTATAAAGACAAATCATCTAAAGGTACTGCTCTCCCCTGGCAATGGTAACATCATTGACAAAATTCTTAATTTTCTGTTCATCGTCCTTACGGCAGACAAGCAATATATCCTCGGATTCGACAACTATGTAACCATCAAGTCCCTGCAAAACGACAATTTTATCATCAGGAACATTAATAACCGAATTTTTCACATCATAGGTAAATATATTATTACCTGAAACCATATTATCATTTTCCGAATCCCTGGCAGAATGCTCGTACAATGAACCCCAGCTGCCCAGGTCGGACCAGCCAATGTCGGAAATGAGAACATATACATTTTCCGCCTTCTCCATGATCCCGTAATCAACCGATATATTTTTACTGGTAGCATAGATATCGGCAACAAAACTTTGCTCTTCAGGGGTAAAATAAGTCCCCTCTCCGGAGGCAAAAAGAGAGTCAACCCCCGGCAAAAACTGCTTGTATGCCTTTATAATAGATTTCAGTGACCAGATAAAGATCCCGGAGTTCCAGAAAAACTCGCCGCTTTCAAAAAAAACCTGTGCCAGTTTGATATCAGGTTTTTCAGTAAATGTCTTAACTTTTCTTAGATTATCAGGCTGGCCGGGAATGGATTTTGTGTTAGCCTGTATATATCCGTAACCGGTTTCGGGCCTGCAGGGCTTGATCCCGAGGGTCAGCAGCACATCTTCAGATTCGGTAACTTCCAGTGCCTTATTTATTTCATCACAAAAAACATCCTCTTTAAGTATAAGATGGTCTGCCGGAGTAACCACCACAACCGCATCGGGATTCACCTGCTTAATCTTATAATTGGCATAGGCAATGCAGGGAGCAGTGTTTTTCCTTGCAGGCTCAAGTAAAACCTGCTCGGGCCTTAACCCGGGTAACTGCTCAAATACAAAATCACGGTATATACTATTTGTAACAATGATAATGTTTTCGGGCAGGATTATCCTGGTGAAACGGTCAAATGTAGCCTGAAGCAAGGTCCTGCCTGTGCCCAGGATATCCAGGAACTGCTTTGGCTTGTTTACCTTGCTCAGGGGCCAGAACCGGCTTCCTATACCCCCTGCCATTATAACACAATAATGATTTTTGTTCATTGATAACTATTAAAATTATTAAAGAGAGTTACAAAAAATTTCTTACCAGGTCCCGTCAAAGAGTGCGGGGATTTTATACAAATACTAAAGAGTGATGTAAATTTACTAAAACCATCCCATCATAACAAATAACAACTCCTCTCACCATGATCCCAAAGTAATTCCGCAAGAAACAATTCATGAGGTATCTATTATTGAAACAAATCAGGCAGCCAATAGTTGAAGGCATTCTTTATCTTTATCATCAAATAATTACTATTTTTACATATTCTAATACAGATAATGCCTTTATGACACTTCTGCAACACATAGGCAAATATACCCTTCTTATTAACAGGGCATTTGCCAGGCCTGAAAAACCCAGGATGTATTACATACAAATCATAAGAGAGATGGTTGCGCTGGGCATAAATTCCATTGGCATTGTTGCAATTATCTCATTTTTTATGGGTGCAGTAATAACCATTCAGACGGCCTACAATACCGAAAGCCCCCTTTTCCCCAGTTACCTTATAGGGCTTGCAGCAAGAGATTCTATCATACTTGAATTTTCAAGTACCATAGTGGCATTGATCCTTGCCGGCAAGGTAGGTTCAAGCATAGCATCGGAAATAGGCACTATGAGGGTAACCGAACAGATTGACGCGCTCGAGATCATGGGCATTAACTCTGCAGGCTACCTGATACTTCCCAAAATAATTGCCCTTGTAATAATAGCACCCTTTCTTACCCTTCTGAGCATGATAATAGGAGTTTTCGGAGGCTGGCTAGCCGGGGTTTCTGCCGGAGTAATCACGACACCCGAGTATATATATGGAATAAGGTTTGCCTTTATTCCATATTATATAACCTATTCGCTTATCAAATCAGTTGTTTTTGCCTTTATTATAACCACCGTCTCCTCCTATCATGGCTACTATACAAACGGCGGTGCCCTGGAGGTGGGTCGTTCAAGTACCATGGCTGTAGTTCACAGCAGCGTGGTAATACTTTTATTTAACCTTATACTTACACAGCTCCTGCTATCATGATTGAAGTCCGCAATCTCTATAAATCATTTGAAGACCAGGATGTACTGAAAGATATCTCCGTATCTTTTGAGCAGGGAAAAACAAACCTGATAATAGGGAAAAGCGGATCGGGCAAAACAGTTTTATTAAAATGCATTGTCGGTTTGCTGGAAATGGACCGCGGCCATATTTTTTACAGTGGAGAATGTTTTACGGAAATGTCTGCAAAAGAGAAAAAAAAGATTCGGCAAAAATTCGGTATGCTTTTCCAGGGAGCAGCCCTTTTTGACTCACTTAGCGTGGAAGAAAACGTGAGGTTCAAGCTGGACATGTTTACCAGCTCCAGTCATGCGGAGAAAACGAAAAGAGTTAACTTTTGCCTTGAAAAAGTTAACCTGAAAGACACAAACCTCCTTTATCCCTCGGAGCTTAGCGGAGGAATGAGAAAACGGGTTGCCATAGCCCGGGCCATAGTAATGAATCCCAGATATCTTTTCTGTGATGAGCCCAATTCGGGCCTTGACCCTCAGACCGCCATACTGATAGACCAGCTTATAAAAGATATAACCGAAGAATTCAACATGACAACAATTGTTAACACCCACGACATCAACTCAGTTATGGAGATGGGAGAGAAAGTTGTCTATATACACAACGGGGAAAAGCGATGGGAAGGAAGCAACCTTGAGATTATCGATGCAGAAAACAAAGAGCTGCATGATTTCATATTTGCATCCGGAATTTTAAGACACCTGAAAAAAGATGAAATATAATCCCATTCAGCATATCTTCGATCCTGAATGATGATCCCGAGGCCCCGGACCGGGTCATATTTACACAGTTTCAATCTACACTGTCGCACCCGATACACAATAACCTTTGTCAATACAGTTTTTAAGATCGCTCCTTTGTCCCTTAATCCGGCCTATCAGCATTTATTGTATTTAAAGCAAAAAACCGGAACACAACTTGTTGCTGGCAGATAAACAAAAATGAAAAAATTATGAAAAAATACCTGGATATTGCAAATGACCGTATTCCCCTTCTTGGCCTTGGAACCTGGGAAATGAATGGCGAGGAATGCATGAATGCGGTTGAAGCAGCCATACATATGGGGTACAGGCATCTGGATACCGCACAGATGTACAAAAATGAGGCAGAAGTTGGCAAGGGCATGAAACAAAGTAATATAAAAAGGGAAGAGCTTTTTCTAACCACAAAAGTCAGCACAGATAATCTGGAGCCCGCGGCCCTGATCAGGTCAACAGAAAAAAGCCTGAAGGAACTCAAAACCGATTACATTGACCTGTTGCTGATACACTGGCCAACCCCTGATATGGATATGAAAGAATCCCTTTCTGCTATGTTCAGGTTAAAAGATCAGGGGAAGATCAAACATGCGGGGGTAAGCAATTTTAGTCCGGCCCAGTTCAGAGAGGCAATTGATACAGGGCCGGTAATCTGCAACCAGATTAAACTTTCCCCCTACACAACCCGGGATGACAACCTCTATATTGCCAAAGAAAAGAATCTGATGATCACCGCCTACAGTCCACTTGACCGGGGGAAGGTAATAAAAGATACCCGGCTTCAGGAAATCGGTAAACGCTATAATAAAAACGCCGCCCAGGTAGCTTTACGCTGGCTGCTGCAGCTTGGAAACGTTTCGGTAATACCTAAATCTTCGAAATTAGAGCATCTGCATGAAAATATTGAAATTTTCGATTTTGAGCTTAGCAGGGAAGATATGAAAAAAGTTGCCGGTATCTGAAACAGCTTCAAAGAGGCAACCCGGGCTGTATTTTACATAAGTATAAGGTGAACGATTCCATTATTGGTTAACCGGACAGGTTATTCTTTCGTAAGGGAAAAACGGTGCCGGTGCTTTGCAAATAACATATAAAAATAATCCCTGAACTTTTGCGGAATGATCATTATCACGGAAAGCAGTGGAAAAAGTCCCTTCATCTTTTTTGTTATCATCAATACAGCATCGGATTTAAGGTAAGTCCGCCCTTTTTCAATAAGCACCAGTGATTCAGCATAATCATCGGGTAAATTATACTTTTTCAGATAATCCTTGCCTTCATCAGAGAAAAGTGATCTGAAAAGGATAGTTTCATCTTTGCCCAGATTTTTTCTTATAAACCGGACAGATCTGTTGCAAACTGCACATTCACTGTCCACCAGCAATACCGGATAATCATCTCTCATTGTTAATCATATTTTATATTTCCTTCCTGCAGAGCACTCTGTGCAGCCAGCCATCCTGTTGAAAAGGCAATTTGCAGGTTAAATCCGCCGGTGTTGCCATCCAGATCGATAACCTCACCCGCAAAATAAAGGTTCTTCATATGCTTTGATTCCATAGTTTTAGAGTTGATTCCGGAGGTGCTGACCCCTCCCGCTGTTATTATGGCCTCTTTATAGCCGGGATGACCGGTAACAAAAAACCTGAAGTCTTTCATTAACAGCATTATGCTCCTCCGCTCCCTGGCACTTAACTGGTGGCACAGTTTATTACCATCAATACCCTGCAGGTCAATAAAAACAGGAATCAGCATGGAGGGAAGCCACTTTTTGAAAACATTCTCCACCCTCTTTTTGCCATTTGTATTAAGATCACGCAGCAACCTGGCATCAAGCTTCTTTTCATCAAGTGCCGGCTTAAGGTCGATAGCGATTTCCACCCTGTTTCCGGCACTCAGCTGTTCAACCACATGCCTGCTTAAAGTCAGTATAACGGGTCCGCCAAGTCCGTAATCCATAAAGGTCAGCTCACCGAATTCCGATCTGCTTTTTTTACCATTGACCCACACTACGGCATTGACATTTTTAAGCGCCAGTCCGCTTAGCCGCCGGGCAACATCTCCCCGGGTTACCAACGGAACCAGGGCAGGCCTTACCGGGGTGATGGCGTGGCCTGCCTGGCGGGCCAGCTCATAGCCATCACCAGTGGAGCCGGTGGAGGGATAGGATTTTCCTCCGGTACAGATAATCACAGTTCTCGCGTAATAATCTCGTGTTCCCTCACTACCCCCAGTACGCACCCCCCTGACAGAACCATCTTCAAACAATAAACCGCTGATCCGGGTTTGATAGGCGATTTCAATATTGCGTTTCCCCATCCAGCCTGTTATGGCTTTATGCACATCGGCAGCCCTGCTGGATGCGGGAAACACCCTGCTCCCCCTTTCGGTAACGGTTTTAATGTTGTTTTCATTAAGTATTTGAATTATGTCAGCTGTAAAGAACGCGTTGAAGGCATGTTTTAAAAACCTTCCTCCGGGAAAAATATTCCTGTAATAAACCTCCGGGGGAGCATCATGGGTAATATTGCAGCGTCCCTTGCCGGTGATAAGAAGTTTACGGCCCGACTGCCCCATCTTCTCAACCAGCAGTACCCTTGCACCCAGGTGTGCTGCCCTGCCTGCTGCAATCAATCCTGCAGCGCCGGCGCCGGCTATGATGACATCGTAATTTATTCTTTGCATTAGAATCAGTAGCCAAAAGAGCGTCCCTGGGCCTTATCAACCACCAGCCTGAAAACCTTCACATTATTCACAGCAGGTGCATTATAATTATAACCTGTCCGCCCTGTATATTTCTCCATTATAATATTGAGTGCAGTAACTTTTTCATCATAATCTTCAATCATCTCAATTAATCCATAAAGAAGCACCGAACGGTATTTCATAAAATAACTGCAGGCAACATGCTCATGCCTTCCCCGCAGCTCATGATCAGTGCTGAATGCAGCACATGCCCGGTTGTTGTTTTTAATAACCTCAAACTTTTTGCCTCCCGGTCCGGCATGCAGGTAAAGGTTGCCCCCGTGGTAACCAAAATTAAAGGGCAGCACATAGGGAAGGTTTTCCTGATCGACCATTCCGATATAACAGGCATCACACCTGTCTATTATAAACTCAATATCCTTTTGTTGAAGAGTGGTTTTGGCTTGCATACAGCGTAGATGTAAAAAAATTATTGTCTCTCCTTCACGGACACGCCGGAAAGTTCATCTTTATAAACTGCCTCTCTTTTAAGCTCATGCCATATAATGCCTCCCGAGAGGAGGATCAGTGCAACTGAGCTTGCCAGGTTAATCCACCTGCCCCCGAAGTAGCCCCAGGGACGGAACCTGAACTCAATTTCATTATCTCCGGGGGGCACTATCATGGCCCTGAGAATATAATTAACCCGGAAATGCTCAGCAGGCTGATTATTGATATATGCCCTCCAGCCGGCATCATAATATACCTCGGAAAAGACGGCAACCCTCTCATCCCGTATATCTGAACGGTATACCAGATGATTCGGACTGTAACTGATAAGCTCAATGTAATCGTCAGGTTGCTGATCATTCACCTGATCGGGAACATAGTCCGCATCAAGCTCAACAATTTCCTGAAGGTCAGGAACGGCATCGGTGTCAGCACCCTCAACCTCTCCGGCTCCGGAAACAGACTGAAAATTGCCTGCAATCTCCTCAAAACGCCTGTCAACTATTGCAGTCACTGCAGGATCAAAATTATTCAGTGCCTCTATCTCCTGATCCGCATTATCAACAAAAAGGAGGCTGTCAACAAACCATGCATTGCCAAGAGCATTGGGATTCCTGAAAGGCTGAGGCTGGCCATCATCCCCGGGATGGATGAAGTACCTCGCGTTGAGCATATTGAGAACATCCATGTTGTTATGCCTCAGGTGATGGTCTATCAGATCCTGGTAACGGCCCATTTTAGCGCCGTGATAACCGCCAATTGATTTATGATGATAGGAAGTAATGGCTTCATTGAATGTATTACGCGCCCTGTTAAAAACCCGGTAGTGAGGATCATCATCACGGAGGATAACAGCATCCGCTTCAGTTGTCAAAAAGGGCTGGGTTATCTCCCTGGGTGTAATAAAATTATCATTATCGAGAAATCTCCGGTTAACAGGCCACAGATCAATAAGAAAAAGCAAAGCAACAGTCAGCGCTAAATATTTGGCAGGGATCTTATTAAGGAGAAACAGCAGCATTAATCCCGCCCCGGCCGAAACGAAAACAAACGAGCGGAAAGCATCGGCGCGTAACATTGAGATCCGGTCCTTCTGCAGGGCATCAATGAGGAAATCAGGCCATCCCATAGCAAGAAGCTGCTGATCCACATCTCCTGTAAAGCTAAGAAGAGCCCCGGGCATCAGAGCAAAAAAGAGGGTAACACCGCCAACTATATAAAATGATTTTTTCAGCGCACCGATAAAATCCTTTGAGGGTCCCCTAGCAATAATTTCCCTTACCCCAATGATCGCAAGAAACGGTATGGTAAGTTGAGCTATTATAAGTATCATCGAAACTGTCCGGAATTTATCGTATCCGGGGAAATAATCAATAAATAATTCCGAGAGGAACATGAAGTGTTTTCCCCAGGCAAGGGAAATGGACAGAAGGGTAGCAGAAAGTAGCCACCATTTATAGCGCCCCTTTAAAACAAAAAGTCCAAGTACAAAAAAGAAGATAACAGCGGCACCAATATAAACGGGGCCGGCAGTAAAAGCCTGGGGTCCCCAGTATGCCGGCATGTTCTCAGCTATATCCCGTGCCTGGGGTACATTATGCTGGGAAAGTACCCTGTAAACCTCAGAGTCAGTTCCAAGATCATGGCTGGATGAACCACCTTTAAAATTAGGAATTAGTAAATTCATTGTTTCCGTGATGCCATAGCTGTAATCATCCAGTATATAATCCTTATCCAGTCCGCCGGTACGAATATCCTGGTTGGAGGTAAGTTCAGAAGGGCCCCTCATTGAATACCTGCCATATTCCCACACCAGGTAGATATTGGCAAAATTAACTCCCACGGCAAGGATCACCGGTATAAAAAGGGTGGCAAGATTCTTTAAAAAAAGCGGTACAAGCTTCTTCCTTATGGCATGGGTCAATTCAAATGCACCGAACACCAACACAATGAGCAGGGTATAATAGGTGACCTGAAGATGGTTGGCATAGATCTGCAGTGCAAGAAATATAGCGGTAAGAGCACATCCCAGCAGCAGCTTGCCCCTGAATGAGATCACGATCCCGGCAAGCAAAGGTGCCATATAGCTCATCGCATGAGCTTTGGTGTTGTGCCCGACAGCCTCGATTATAAAAAAATATGTAGAGAACGCGAAAGCTATGGCCCCGGCAATGGCAAGCCATGGGTTCACCCTGAAGGCAAGCATGAGAATATAGAACCCTGTAAGACTAAGAAAAAGATACTTGGCAGGCTGGGGAAGCCCCAGAGATAGAAACTGGTCAATATTCCTTACCAGGTTGAAGGGATACTGCACTGAGATAAGATAAGCGGGCATACCGCTAAACATTGAATTTGTCCACAACGCCTCCTCACCGGTTTCCTTCCTGTACTCAACAATCTCCTGGGCCATCCCCCGGAACTGCGTAATATCTGATTGCTCCAGCCTTTTTCCCTCAAGAATGGGAGAAAAATAGACAAGAGTAATGATCAGAAATAGAAGCAATGCTGTTAAATGCGGAACGGATTTATCAATCAGAGTCTTAAGCATTCTTTGCGAAGTTTTTTATATTACAAAAAGCACCATTAGTTGTCGTCCAGCTCCTCATAATCAACATATTCACCTTTATCTTTAGATACGATCTTACCCTTGTCCGGTCTGTACCGGATTGTCACTTCTCCCTCTCTCTCTCTTCTTCTTTTTTCGTGCATCTTCTTTTCATAATCCCTCTTTACCCGGTCAGACATTCTCCTGAAGAAAAAACGCATCACAAATGGAAGAACATACCTGCTCATCAGGCTGAAAAAGAAATAGACTATAAAAAATACAATTATAAAACGGATTAATCCCACAATATTCTTTTTTTTAAGCACCCAAAGTTAACAATAATTTCAGCATTCCGGAAACAGGATACCCAGTTGCTAAACGGGTTTAAAAAAATAATATTATGCAGGTATCCTGAGCCGGATCATGGCTGTTTGGGCTCACTGGGGGAAACTAAAGCGTATCCCGCCTCTCAGCATATCCCCTCTTTCCGGCCCTGAGGTTAGCGGAATTTTACCCCGGGCATCATTGTCAGGCATTGAAATATTATCCCTGGCTACGGTTTTCCAGGGCAACGCTGCCAGGGAACCAAAAATTCCACGATGACGGTTTTCCCGGTCCTTTATCCGGGGTGCTGCATTATCTTACAGAGGTTGTCATTAAGGATCGCTTATTGGAGTATCATATTTGTCAAGAGTATCACCACGGGGAGCTGCTGCACTTTTATGCCCGAAAATAAGGTTCAGGCCAAACCAGAGATTAACACTGTTGGTCCTGTGAGGGTAGAAAGTTGAATTGAGGTTATCTGAAAGCACATAAAGCTGAAAGCCTCCGCCACGAAGAGAGAGCCCCATCCCAACATTATTGTAGCTGTTATTCATCATTGAATAGCTCAGCGAAGCGGAAAGCCATCTGCCTATATTGGAATTTGCAGAGAGAGTCACCGCCTGTTCAAGTCTGTTCTGATAAACCTCCGAGCGGCTCAACAATCCAAAACCGATCACGGGATTAAGCTCATACATGCCCCCCACAAACAGTCTGGCTGGCAATCCACTCCGGTAAGAATTTTCAGTAGCACTGATCTTAAATTTTTCGTTGAGCTCATCAAGAATGTCTTCCCCGGGATCAGAATCATCACCGCTATTAAAAACAGACGAAACATCCAGTCCGTCAAATTCAAAGTCGCCATCCATTGAAAGATTGTACACATCATCCTTCCAGTTTATAAACCCAAGATCAGTAATACTTGCATAAAGAGTTACAGGTTCAATTAGCTTATATGTGGCGCCAAGATCAATTGCAAAACCGGTATTGCTGCTTTTGAAAACAAAATCCAGCGGGTCATAATCACTATTATCGAAATGTGCACTTGCATCCGCTATCTCCCCGTCCCGGATCTCAAGATGAACAGGTAAAGACATGTTCACGGTAAATTTTGACTGCATCCGCATGTGATAAGTATCAGCATCAGTGTAAAGGCTTATATCAGTATCGGCAAAGGAGATGTTGGCCTTTCCAAAGAGAAGTTTACCCCTGGCTCCGACAGTAAGTCTGTCGTCAACAATATGGGAGTATCCAAGAGCATACTCCCTGTAGTAATTCAGGTCAGCTCCAATGCTGGAAAAATCAGCATTCTTGCCGGCGAACTGCTCATTACCATGAAGCCCGAGCAATACAAGATCCTTTGGAAGCGCCAGTCTGCCCGACGAACGTTCGGAAAGGCTGAAGCTCACAAATGAATTTTTGACCCTGAAACCAAAGGACAAAAGATTAATATGAAGATCAGGGGCTATAAAATTCCGGTTTCTGAGCTTAGAGGTGAAATCTTCAATGTTTGCATCGGGATGCAGGAAGGAAATCAGTGAATCCTGGTTAGGATGTTTAAAAACCAGGTCATTGAAATTTGCAAAATTAGTCCGTGCATTCACATTAAAGGAAGAAATAACCGGAAGGCCGAGATGAAAGTTATGAGTGTGCTGGTGGGATGGATTAAGTAGCGAGGACTGGGGCAGCCTTTCCATGAAATAGAGTGTCTGGCTTATCTGCGAAGTTAATTTCTGCAGGGTGCACAATGATAAGATAAAGATTATCACTATTACACCCAACGGGCAGGCTCGTTTACCAAACCCTGAAGCAGGCTTAATATTTATATTTGAATTGTTCATAAGTAAATATTTAGATTAAATCGCTTGTCTTATGGTATGGTTATCAATTTATATCAATTAATATTCATATCTGCCTTGAGCTTTATTCTGAAATCCAGCTTATTGTAAGTCTGGAATTTCACAGGAACCTGCTCATTCTCAAACTTTCCGGTATTCATGGTTGCTGAAATTATGAAATGGGTCGATCGCCTTAAATCATCTATAGTGCTTCCGGTAATCTCCTCCTGGGTCTGTGAAGTTTTTTCACTTCCCTGAATTACAAAGCCCCCGGTGCCAACATCAGCGGCGGCTATCTGAATGATATTTTCAAAATTGTAAATATTTACATCATTAATGGAGTCATAAAGGATAATATCGACAGATAAGCCAAGGGGAAATCCATTAGTCACTTCGAGCCCCATTAAGATTTTTTCAAAGATATCAATGTCATCTGGGTCAAAGTCCACCTCCACAGTATCGGAAAACGCAAGGTCGCTTATTTGCAATTCAAGGGGAAGCTCTATTTCCATACCTATCTGGAACCGGCTGTTGGAGCATATAAAATTGGTTGTCCCGGGGCCATCGGGATTGATACGGGCACCGGCATTAAACTTTAGCCTGGAGGGAGGCATGGAGATAATTTCCCGGATATTGCTGCCTGAATCAATGACAATTGAACCCTCCTTGGGCGGACTCTCCATATCAGAGGGGTAACTGATATCAAATCCGGGATGATCATCATCAAAAAGTTTGTATGGCTCTCTACCCGGCGATTCAGCCTCAAGGTTGAATGAGAGATTCACAGGAACGCCCACCGAATTTTGGTAGTTCAGCTTAATGGAAGGATTTTCAAACCAGAAGTTTCCTTCTATATGATCAAAGAAATCCAGGTCAATCTCCTCATCATCCAGATCTATACTCTCCTCTCCAAAATACCCGGTGGCCCAATCAAATTCGAGTCCCCCGATATCCATATCCAAATTAATGCCATATTCGGGTATATAAAACTCCACCATTTCATCATCTGAACCCACCTCAATTGTGTATTCCAAAAACAGCACATTCGGGGCCGCGCTAAAATCGAATTCAACGCCAGCCAGATCCTGAGAGTCTTGAATGATGCTGTGGGTAAAATGCAGAGGGATGGTCACGCCAAATGGCTGGCCCTCTTTCTCCGAGTTGGATATATAAATATCCACAACTGCTCCACCCATAATGTCGGGAAGAGCATAGTTTATAACCCCTTCCTTTAGTTTAAGTGAGCTGATCTCTATACTTTCATCACCGAAGAGGAACTCAATTTCACTGCTTTCACTACTTATAACAGTGGGTGGTATCATGGCTCTGCCGCTTTTTATCCTGGCATCCTCCGACCGGGCCGTTATTACCAGTCCGTCGAAAATATCAATATCCACAGGCGTTGCACTGCCATCGGTTTCCAACCTCACGATTTCAACTCTTATGTCATTGTACACATACTTATCTGCAAGATCGATCATATCTGAGAGGGTTTCCCCCGGACCGAGATCTTCATAGAGCAGGGTGCCCAGAGAATGCTCGTACCCGTGGCCGAGGGAGTACAGATTGGCCTGTACATCAACCGTGACGGGAAGTTCATTGAACACTTCAACAATCATGGTTCCCTGGGAAAAGTGGGCATACTCCAGTTTATCGAAGGGGTCAACATTAAACTCTCCCAGTGACTGATTCAGGGCAGGAAAGTATTCGGTTGTGCCGTGAAGTTCAATTATCTGATTATGCAGTGCAGGATCCATTCTCTCAGCCATATCACCGAGTGAAAGCCTGACCGATGTTTCAAAATCAGCCACGGCAACAGGATCAATATGAAAAGTTTCCGTTACCGGTTCAGGATCAGGTATCTCAAGTATCTCATTCAGGGAAATTGAAAATAACGAATCCTCATAGACAGAAACTATGATCATGCTGTCCGCATCATAAGCAATGGTTATATCCTTGTTTGATTCCAGCATGTTCCCAAGTGTCAGGCTTCCATGTACGGCAGGCATAACAAGGGAGGGTTGGTAACTGACCCTGTCGGAAAAACGATCAAAATCAAAATTATCCTTTACACATGACATGACAAATAAAAATGACAGAGTCAGGGGTAAAATGGACAGTTTTTTTAGTTTGGCAATTCTTTTTTCAGTCATATAAAAGCTTTTTACTATAATATCAGGCAAAAAGATATTATACAGTTGGCGAAAAAAAACATTTTAATTTCAGTATACGGAATAATTATATAAAAAGTTATTGTTTGAACCCACAATCAGCTGAAAAAGACCATCTCCTGATCCCAAAGGCCCGATTGTAAAAGAGGAGCTGCCCTCCAGGGGAAACCCATTATAGATCCCTCCGTCAGAATCAACAAGGTAGATATGTCCCCTCCCCGCAGAAACCACGCCCAGCTTTCTGTCCTCATGTGAGAAATAATAGTAGGCGGGGGGATGGTCAATGCGGGATTCAAAACTGCGGCTGAAAATTAAAGACCCTTCCCTGTTAAAAACATCAAGCCTGTTATCATCTATAAAAATATAATCCCGGTATCCGTCTGCATTTATATCCTGTAAATCAAACCAGTGATCTGCGGAGTAGTCGCCCAGGCTCCTCACCTCTGTTTTGCCATCAAAATATATTTGCCATACCCTCCCCAGGGTATCGGAAATATTCAGCCTGGTATCAAAAGCAGGCGTCCTGCTCTCCAGTACAATATTGTTTCGCCCGGATACGGGGAACATTGTATCAGGCTTAACTCTGATATCACCCCTGCGGTTGAGTATATAAACCTGCTGTGCATCGGCAAACACGATATAGTCCCTCCCGCTTACCCGGAAATGCCTGATCTTGTTGTACACATTATGCTCGGTTTGGGAAAAGTTCCATCCGCTGACAATATTCCCTTCCTTTGTGCGCGCCACGACCGATTTATCCTCACAGGCTACAAATATGCGGTAGTCCCTGTTATTATCATAGTCAAACAGGGATATGCCGTTTGTTGCGGGTGAAGGAAGCCGCAGGGGATAACGACCCACGTCATTCCCGTTCCTGTCCAAAAGGAATATCTGCTCCCTGGTATTGAACAGCATCTGAAGGCGGCCATTATTATAGTAATCGATCTGATAAACATCACCCATTATTTTCCCCGGAAGGGGTTTTTTCCAGAGTATCCTTCCCGCCGTGTTAATAAGATAGATAACATGGTTAAGATCCTGGATAAATATTTCATTCTCCCCTGTATTATGGTTAACCAGCAAAAGAGGCTTGAAATCTATTACCGTATCCAGCAAAGTCTGCCAGTAGGTGCTTGGTTCCTCTATTACCAGGGGTGAGTATTTAAGAAAAATATTATTGTAAACCATGTCCCTGCCTGAGCTTAACTGCAGTGAGAGGGCCTGGAACTTAAGGTATGAATCAATGTTTTCTTCAATACCCGCGGCAAGCTCCTGATTGAACAAGCCTGTGAACAAACCTGCAGAACGGGGAAGGTGGGAATAGAAGTAGAGGTTATTCATTGAGGACTGGTATTCGGAAAAATCCCTGAATCTATTATCCGCATCAAGGGTCTGATTACGTACATTAGCGTTGATAAATTCTGAAATGCGGCTGACAGAGCTGCCAAACACAAGGTAATTATTCACAAAGCTATAGTAGGAAGTCTCTGCCAGCCCGAAAACACTCCCAAACATAAGTTCTCCGATCCTGTTAAAAGGGAAACGGAAAATATCAAAGGATGTCTCACTGTCCACCTGGTAAACATGCCGGTATGAATCAAAACTCTTTCCGGTGGAGGCGGCATGGTGCTTTAACATTCCAAAAAGATGCTCCGAGGCCATCGAACGGCTTTTTGTCTTCATGACAAGAAAGTTGTCTCCCGTTTTGCCCGGCTCATCCCAGTTTGTCAGCACAAGCGAAATCTCACCCTGCATAAAGGAATGAAAGGAGGATGAAAGGTCATATCCTGTTTTTTGCACGAAATCATCATTCAACCTGCTGTATGTTTCCGACCTCCCGGTATTATTTATCCACCCGGTGTATTTTGAATGAAAATCATCTATGTCACTCAGGCCAAAAGAGAGAAAGGCAGAGGCATTGCCGGGTATAACAGACCCGGAGGTGTTCTCCAGGGGCGATTGCCCGTTAAATATATTAAGATAGTTGTCCCTTGCCCGGTCAGAATAGGAGAATCCATTAAGCAAAATAACATCACCGCGCAGATGAAGATCCAGTTCTGCCCAGTCCGCGAAATCAGAAAATTCACCCAACAACTCCCTGCTCTCTCCCGAGGTGAAAGAAGAAACATAGCGGGGAAAATTCTCAAGATTAATAAAGACATTGGCATCCACATTACTGCCCCTTGTTCTGAAAACCTTTTGAAAAGCCACATCATCAAGCACGTTTTCCCCCGAATTAATTTGCTTAACAGCATTTTCAAGAAGCACCGGAGAAAGGCTAAGCATAAACACCCCGTCTCTTACTGACCAGGACAGGTGGTGGCGCTCGCCCTTCCACTTAAAATCAGAATCATATATTCTCACCCTCTCATACATCCTCTGACTAACAGGCGAGGAGCCGCTAAAAAGACCATGCATGAGATCATTGCATGCCCTGATCTCCCCTTTGGAACGAAGCGGTAAATAATATACAACACCATATTTCTCCCTGCCCTCGGGATGCAGGGAAATATAAAGGCCCTTTCCGGATACCAGTTCAGATACAGCAGCATTATGTGTAAAAAGAGAATCCAGGAACAAAGTCCCCTGAACCAGTCCACCGCTCCTAAAGACAGTCCCCAGCTCAGTCCATAACCCGGAATTATTTCTGATGGTGGAAAAAAAATCGGCGACCGATACTGCTTTAACAATCACCGCAGCATCAAGGGGCACGGCATTAAAGGGATCGGTTGCCGCCAGGGTGGATCTGTGCAAAAAAAAATATCCCGCAGTTAAAAAAACCACTGCTGCCAGAATAACAGATATTAAAACCACCCTTTTATGCATCTGTAAATTAAGTAATTTGCCCCGCAAGGGTATTTCGGCTACAGCACAAGTACATACTTATTTTTTTAGCAAATTTAGCAGTAAGTAACCAACAAAAAATCAATGAGAGGATTAATTATCAACATAGTTTTAACATAATAAAAAAGATTGATATTTTTACAGCCTTAAATTAAAGTGCCCGGGGAAAAAAAGCATATTTTCAAAAAACCCGGACAAACATGGAAAACAAATAAATAATGGAATTTATAAATACAGTAATCACAGGAACGGGAAGCTACATTCCTACAGTCAGGATACCCAACTCAGAATTTACACAACAAACATTTTTTGAAAAGGATAAAAGTAAAATTGACAGTCCCGGCGAGGTGGTAGTCAATAAGTTTAAAGACATAACAGGCATTGCTGAAAGAAGGTGGGTTACAGAAGATCAGGCCAACTCTGACATTGCAGCCATTGCAGCCAGGGAAGCGATCAACGATGCCGGTATAGATCCAGAAAGCCTTGACCACATAATAGTTGCCCATAATTTCGGAGACGTTATCAGGGGGTCCATACAATCTGATATCCTTCCCTGCATCGGGGCAAGGGTAAAACAATTACTGGGAATACAAAATCCCTCCTGTGTGGCGTATGATATAATTTTCGGATGTCCGGGCTGGGTCCAGGGAGTGATCCATGCCGATTCCTTTATCCGTTCCGGACTGGCAAAGCGCTGCCTGATCATAGGTTCAGAAACCCTTTCCAGGGTAGTGGACAAGTACGACCGTGACACCATGATCTTTTCAGATGGAGCAGGGGCTACTGTGGTGGAGGCAGAGAAATCGGACAAGCAGCGGGGATTCCTTTCTTCTTCTGCTGTATCACACACCACTAAAGAAGCCTATTACCTCTACAGCGGGCAATCCAATTCACCCGATACCGATCCGAATATCCGGTATATTAAAATGCATGGCAGGAAGATATATGAATATTCGATTTCCAATGTCCCCCAGGCTATGAAAGCAGCTCTTGACAAGTCCGGAATACCCATCGGGGAGGTAAAAAAGATACTGCTTCACCAGGCCAATGAAAAGATGGACCAGGCCATTGCAAAGCGGTTTTTCAGGCTATACGGACTAAAACCTGACATTTCAGGTGTAATGCCAATGAACATACATGAGCTGGGAAACAGTTCGGTGGCTACCGTACCCACCCTCTATGACATGATACTGAAAGGAAATCTCAAAGATCACAGCATTGAGCCGGGTGATGTTATCATATTTGCCTCTGTTGGCGCCGGCATGAACATTAACGCCTTTGTTTACAGAAAATGAGTGTTATAACCTGCCGGGCATGTAATAACTTGACTGGCAAAGTATAACAGGGACAGGATAAAGCTTTTTGCAGGACAGAGCTTTTTGCAGGACGAAGCCTTACCTTGGCTTCAGGAGGCTTTTAGCCCTCTCAAACTCCTTTTCACGGTCAAACAGGTAACGCCATGTCACATGGGTCTTTATAACTTTAAATGCCAGCTGGTTGGCTAACTTTATCATGGACGGATTAAAATCACCGATCCAGTTAAGCTCCAGGTCATTATACTGAAACCCGGGCCTGGTGCCAACATCAGCAAAAGCCATTATCATCCCCCCTTCAATACCCTTGCCCTGGAACCGCGGCACTA
Source organism: Bacteroidales bacterium (assembly GCA_007132225.1). Lineage (GTDB taxonomy): Bacteria > Bacteroidota > Bacteroidia > Bacteroidales > PUMT01 > PXAP01. The sequence continues at coordinate 17,605 of SLPB01000094.1, forward strand.
CTCCGAATATCACACCATAAGCCTTATTGCAGGTTTTCATCCATTTGTGATACATGAACTTAATTTTCCCGATCACATCAAGTCTCCCGTTAAGATGTTTAACTATCTGGTTAATCTCGGGTATCATGATATAAAAACCAATAGGCTCATCCTTGTGATAGGCAAACCATATAAGCCTTTCATCCATTATGGGCTTAAAGCTTCGGAGCAAAGCCATGGCATGGGTTTTAGTTATCTCCTTCACCCCTGAATGCTTTGCCCAGGCCTGATTGTATATAATGCGAAAATCATCGGCAGCCTTTTCCATGTTATTCCTGTCAATTTTCCGGAATGAATAATCAGGGTTGCTGAAAACCCTCTCTGCCTTCTCCATTATGGCAGGATGAATGCCTTCAACAGAGATATTCCTCCGGAAAGTATACTGATTGAAATAGTTTTTAAACCCGTATTCTTCAAATAACTCTTTATAATAGCCAAAATTCCATGGCATGCAATAATTGGGCTCGGAAAAGCCATCAACCAAAAGTCCCCACCATCTTTCGCGGTCCCCGAAATTCACGGGACCGTCCATTGCCTCCATCCCTTTGCCGGCAAGCCATTCCCTGCAGGCATCAAAAAGCACAAATGCAGCCTTCCTGTCGTTAATGCATTCAAAGAATCCCATGCCGCCGGTAAGCTGCTTATTATTTCTGGCGATCTTTTTATCATAAAAAGCTGCCACCCGGCCAACCGTATCACCGTTGTTACCGGTGAGTATCCAGCGTATACATTCACCGCTGCGGAACGACTTATTAATCCCGGGATCAAAAACCTTTTCTACATCCTTGTCCAGGGGGCGTATCCAGTTCTTCTCATTTTTATATAATCTAACGGGCAGAAGCAGAAACTCCCTGCTGCTTTTTTTGTCATTTACCTCGACAAGAGAATATTTTTCCATTAAACTAAAAATTTAAACCCCGGCTTGTGACCAGTCCGGCTTGTTTGAGTGAGACAAATATAAGCAATCGCCAAAATGTTTTAAGGAAAAATCTTACATAAATTCGGTAACCCAGTCAATTTACACACCCTATCCTTGTACGCACAAAACCCTGAACAGATCACCTGCCTCTATTGACTGCGGACAGATTCCATTTTAGCAGCATGCATCCAATACCTGAGGCATGGCAGGATATTTTTCTCATCATGGCCATCAGTTCGGGGTATGTCGTTGAGCCAATTTCTCCACAGGGTCCCTCCCGGAAAAACATGGCATATTGTTCCAGCTCAAAATCACCGGTAATCCATCCATGGCAGCTGTGCTGCTGCATCCTTTCATATGACTTTTCCGTGCATATCTCCCTGAACACCTCAAGGGCAAGATTTACCCGCTCACAGGCTTTAGTGTGACAATTAACAATATCCTCTTGCTCCTGTTTACTTAAAGAGCCTCCTGTAGTACCACTGTACCGGGTTTTACGGTGAGCCGAAGCAGATATGGCTGCTATCTCCACCATCTCCCTTAAAGTATAAAGAATCTGAAAAGACTCATTCGCCCTGGCCTTGTTTAAGTCCGAACTGCTTATCTTTAAAAGGTATGAGTTTATTTCCTCACTCATTAAGATCACCCTCCTCTCCATTTTTTCAATATCCTTAAATGCATCATTATTGCAATTTGAAAAAACAGGAATAGCAGAGCTCACCATATCCTTTACCACCTCGCCCATGCGGACAGTCTCATGCCTGGCAAGGCTGAGAGCCAGGGAAGGTGATTTAAGTATGCTCCTTCCCGGGTGACACAACTCTTTTATAATCTTTTTAACTTTCTTATCTTTTTCTGCTGCCCCGTTACCTCTTTTATCTTTATCCGCTGCCCCGTTACCGTTTTTATCTGTCCTTATAACCTTTTCCGGGGTTTCTGTCTCCATCCCCTTCCCCTTAATAGCTTCCGCGGCCCGGGCAATGATCCCTGTAAAAGGCAGTATCAGCAGGGCAATAATTACATTGTACAGTATATAGGCATTTGCAATCTGCCGGGGCAGCACTTCTGCCAGAACAGCCTTCTCATCGAGGCCTTCCGGGGCAGGGGGAGAAATATCGGTAATGACAGCGGTAAAAGGTTTAACAAACCATATCAACAGGAGCACCCCGGCAATTTTCAGGAACATTATCATAAGGGCGGCTATCCTGGCTTCACGGCCTTTGTCTATACAGGCAACAAGAGCAGTTACAGCAGCACCCGTGCCGGCACCCATAATAAGGTATATGGATGCTTCCAGGCTAATCAGCCCAAGCATTCCAAAAATTATTATTATACCGCCAAAAGCAAGGCTGCTCCCTACAACAGCTGTTAACACAGTGCCGGCCAAAATACCGGTTACAGGATCCTCCAGCCGGACAAGCACCTGGAGGAAAGGCTCAAAACTACGGAGCGGATATATGGTCTCCGACATTATATACATGCCATAAAACAGAATGCCCAGGCCCATCAGTGCATCGCCGGTATTTTTGAAATGCCCGCGGGGGGTGAATATACCAATGGCAAATCCGGCTGCCACCAGCAAAAGTGAATAATCAGTATCCTGAAAAGCAATAACCTGTAGAATTATGGCAGTGCCAATACCTGCTCCTGCAATGATGCCCGGGATCTGCCTTAACCTCATTATTTTAGCATTAACAAAATTCAGCAGTATCACATATGTGGCATTGCTGCTCAGGCTCACCATGGTGGCAAAGGCACCCGATCCCATGGCCCTGAACCTGTTAGCGGACAAGTTGCCATGCAGCGATCTTATCCTGCTGCCTGCAAGCCGTACCAGTCCACCTCTCATAATTTCCATGCCCAGCAAAAACAGAACCAGTCCGCCGGCAATCCCACCCCATAGAAGAAGCTGCCAGTTCTGATCACGGGCATAGAGGTTAAAAAGCTGGATATTTTCCTCCCCGGCCGACCGGATACGGGCAATGATCTGGTATTCGCCCCGGGCTGTACCAAGTCTGAAATTCACTTCTGCCATACCCGATGAATCGGTAGTCACCATTCTCCGGTCAAACTGGTAATCGCCACCGCCCAGGGGATAGCTCACAACCTCAAAAATAACCGGTATGCCTACCACCGGTTCATATCTCTGGTTAACTACCTTTACCCTGAGAGGATCAACCATCTCTCCCGTTTCTCCGTGCTGGTGATCACCTGCAAATCCGGGCTTGCCGGGCTCTTCATATTTAAGGAGGTGATAGGAGCGGGGAGTCCGGGAAGGGTCATTTATTCCGGAGGAAGGCAGTATTGCTACAAAAAAAACAAACCACATTAAAAATACACCTTGCCAGGATTTCACGCGATAATTTTTTATATATAAAAATAAAAAAAAACTTATAGCAAATATTGGTGAATGATAATACCCGTAATGACGTCCCTGTCAGCGAAATTCAAAAATAAGGCATGGTGCGGGAGCGGATTACCGGAAGTCTGCACTATCTTGTCAGCTCCCGAAAAATATTTTCCAGGTTTTTCTCCATTCTCTGCATTGAAAGAACAGTTAGGCCCTTTTTTACGGCAAAACTAAATATGGCAGCGCGGATATCTTCATCCGAGCCGCTTTCAATTATCCAGTTATTCTCCTTTAATTTTTGAACATTTACCGCTCCGGGAATTTCCAGCAAACTCTCCATGCTCACCTCGCGGTCAAATTCAACACTGACAGTCTGCATTTTGATCCTGGTCATCTTAGCGATGTTTTCCCTGGTATCATCAGCTACTATTTTACCCGATTTAATAATAATTATCCGGTCACATATTGCCTCCACTTCCTGCATAATATGAGTGGAGAGCATAACGGTTTTCTCCTTTCCCACCATTGAAATGAGGTTCCTTATCTCCACAATCTGGTTAGGATCAAGTCCGCCTGTTGGCTCATCCAGTATCAGTACATCAGGGTCATTAACAAGTGCCTGTGCCAGTCCAACTCTTTGACGGTATCCTTTGGATAGAACATCTATCTTTTTATGCTGCTCCTTTGCCAGGCCGGTCATTTCAATAAGCTCTTCAACCTTGCTTTTCACATTTCTGACATTGTAGAGTCGTGCTATAAAACTCAGATATTCTCTCACATACATATCAGTATACAGGGGGTTGCTTTCTGGAAGATACCCTGTTTTTTCCTTTACACGAATAGCATCTTCCATAACATCCACCCCATTTACCAGCACTTTTCCGGAACTGGCAGGAATGATACCCGTTATAATACGCATCATCGTTGTTTTGCCCGCGCCGTTAGGCCCCAGGAACCCCAGAATCTGCCCGTTATCAATATCAAATGACACATCATCCAGGGCAAGCTGGCTTCCGAAATATTTTGTCACATTTCTTATCTCAACCGGCATAACAATAATTTAATTCACAAAACAGATGCCTGGCTCCGCCGGCCGGATCAACAATACTATGCCTTAACGATTCCGCCGGCCGGACCAGTTTATCCGGCCCGTTCCCATCTACGGATCAAAGATAATAAATTTCTGATGGCCCAGTGGAACTTTGTTCCTCACAGGCACACTTAATAATAATTAAATGTGCCCCTTTAATACATTGCCGAATGAATAGTTGAGATGCCGGCCATCGGGTTGACGGCCATCACGGGTATGCGATGATTATTGGCTATTATCTCCTGCTCAGGCAGACCGAACATGAAGTCGGTCACATGGACACCCTTGGTTGTGGTGATCAGGATAAGATCAGCATCTATCTCAGAGGCAAAAGAGATGGTATCCCTGGCAAAATTACCGGCTTTTGCCCCTACATGAATCTGGTAGTCTATATTGTTCTGTATAAGATAGCGGGTAGCAAAATTCAGGTTGGTGTTAACCTTCTTTAGAATGGATTTGTCAGTTACAGGAGCTTTGAAAATATGGATCTTTGAATTGAAATATTTCCCAAGGTAGATGGCCCAGTAAAGCTTTTCCCTTGTCTCGGCCCTGAAGTCAACAGGAAAAACTATATCGGTAAAACGGTGTTTTTCAGAAGGCTTATCCTGAACCACCAGGAAGGGCACCTTGCTTTTTATAATTACCTTCAGTGCCCTGCTTCCTGTAATCTTCTGCATGCCCCGTACACCATGAGTTCCCATAATAACCATTTTTGCCTCATTTTCTGAAGCATATTTCCCAATGGTATTGAAGATCGTTCCGGTAAGAATTTCATATTTAAGATTGTCTGTTCCGTTTTTCTTACAAAACTCTTCACATACAAGCCTGAGTTTCCTTTCAGCCTCTTCCATCTTATTTTCTGAACCGTTACCACTCTCCACCACATGCAAAAGCCGGATCCTGGAGTCGGTATATTTGGAGATTCGCAAAGCATGAGCCAGGGCATTATCTGATACCTCGGTGAAGTCATAAGTCACTAAAATTTCTTTGTATACGTTTTCCATAGATTAAATAGTTTAGAGTAATAAAATCGAATAAATGTATGAGTTTTTTTCACTAAATAAAAAAAAGGCCTGGGAAAAGTCATTTTTCAGTGAGCATTTACGTCTGTTAATTCACATTTACTTTAAACAAAGTAGAAAATATGATATGAAATCGTATTTTTGCACAGAATTTATTGCTGGCAGCAAGACTGTCAGTGAAAAAATTTATCTACAATCATTTTTAACTGGCCGGCATTTTTGTGTGGGCCCGTTCACTATAAACACCAATTTTTCAGATAAACAGATAATTTTTGAACAACCAATACTGAAATGAAGATAAAAAGCAGGACGAAGGTAAAGGAGGCACTTACCACCGGTAAACTTGACAGGGAGATCACGGTAAAAGGCTGGGTAAGGACCCGGCGCGGCAACAAAAATATTGCTTTTATAGCCCTTAATGACGGATCTACCATCAATAATATACAGATAGTTGCCGATGTCCCCGATTTCCCTGAAGATCTCCTCAGACAGGTCACCACCGGAGCAAGCATTGCTGTTACCGGTGTTCTTGCACCTTCCCAGGGTAAAGGGCAGAATGTAGAGATCAGGGCACAGTCAATAGAGCTTTACGGAGCTGCCGACCCGCTGATCTACCCCCTGCAGAAAAAAGGCCATTCACTTGAATTTCTAAGGGAGATAGCCCATCTCAGGCCCCGCACCAACACCTTTGGAGCAATACTCAGATTAAGACATGCCATGTCCTATGCCATTCATAAATATTTTAACGATAATGGCTTTTACTACCTGCACACCCCCATTATCACAGGTTCTGATGCCGAGGGTGCAGGGGAGATGTTCAGAGTTACCACCCTTGATATGACTAATCCGCCCAAAACACCGGATGGAAAGATCGACTTCGGTAAAGACTTCTTTGGCAGGGAGACAAACCTGACAGTTTCGGGCCAGCTGGAAGGTGAGCTTGGTGCCCTGGCCCTTTCTGAGGTATATACCTTTGGGCCCACTTTCCGTGCCGAAAATTCCAACACGCCAAGGCACCTTGCGGAATTCTGGATGATCGAACCTGAGATGGCCTTCTATGATATAACCGACAATATGGACCTGGCGGAGGACTTTCTCAAGTACATCGTAGTTTACGTATTGGAGCATTGCGAGGATGATCTTGAGTTTCTGAACAACATGTATGACAAGGAACTTCTCCAGAGGCTCAACCAGGTGATCAGCACAGATTTTGTTAGGACAACCTATACCGAAGCAATTGACATACTCAACTCCTCGGGAGTAAAATTTGAATTTCCCACCCACTGGGGTTCAGATCTGCAGTCGGAGCACGAGCGGTATATTGTTGAGAAGCATTACAAAAAGCCTGTCATGATAACCGACTATCCCAAAAAGATAAAAGCCTTCTACATGAAACAGAATGATGACGGGAAAACGGTACGGGCCCTGGATGTGCTTTTCCCCCGCATAGGCGAGATAGTGGGAGGCTCACAGCGGGAGGAGGACCTGCAGAAGCTGGAAAATCGCATCAGTGAGCTGAATATTCCCCGCGAAGAGCTGTGGTGGTATCTGGATACCAGGCGCTTTGGAACAGCCCCACACGCCGGATTCGGACTGGGTTTTGAAAGAATGATGCTGTTTATAACGGGAATGAGCAATATAAGAGACGTGATCCCTTTTCCCAGGTCACCTAATAATGCAGCCTTTTAAAAAAATATTTTTCACTTTCATTAATTGGGCAGGCCATGTCCTTATTACTGTTCTCAATTAAATAAATATTTCGTAATTTGGCACTATATAGTTCAGCTATGATTTAGATTAAAAAATGCTCAGATCAATTCATCAGAGCATGTTCGTTATGAACAAACAATCATTATGTTAAAACAGAGATTACAGCAGAAGTTGCTTCAAAAGCTCTCCCCGCAGCAGATACAGATGATCAAGCTGCTGGAGATCCCTGCCATGCAACTTGAGCAGAGGATAAAAAAAGAGCTGGAGGAGAATCCCATACTTGAAGAGGGAGATGAGGAAGACACCGACGCCCCCCAGCAGGATGAGGATACAGCAGATAATGAAAAAGACGGAGATGATGAGGAGTTTTCTCTTGAAGATTATATCGAAGATGATGAAATCCCCACATACAAACTAAACACCAGCAACTATTCGGATGACGATAAAAGGCCGGAGATGCCTCTCAGCTCATCATCCAATTTCCATACACATCTGGAGAGCCAGCTCGGGTTACGGTCACTGACAGAAAAGCAGGAGATGCTGGCCCTTTATATCCTCGGCAATATTGATGATGACGGCTACCTCAGGCGCAAACTTGAGGCCATAGTGGACGATCTGGCATTTACCCAGAACATACAAACCAATGAGGAGGAGCTTTACCAGGTACTGCAGATATTGCAGGATCTTGACCCGCCGGGGGTAGGAGCCCGCGACCTTCAGGAGTGCCTTCTTCTGCAGATCTCCCGCAAAGACCAGTCCGATCCCCGGGTTGCCCTGGCCCGCAAAATTATCAAATCACATTTCCAGGAGTTCACCCGCAAGCACTACGACAAAATCATCAAGCGCATGAACATCACTTCAGACGAGCTCAAGGGTGCCATAGCCGAAATATTGAAGCTTAACCCCAAACCGGGCAGTTCATTCAGTGATCCAATGCAATCCTCCACCCAGCATATTGTTCCGGATTTCATACTCGACCTGAAAGACGGGGAGTTTGTTCTCAGCCTCAACTCCCATAATGTCCCGGAGCTGCGTATAAACCGCACCTACAGTGAAATGCTTGAGTCATATGTATCCAACAAAAATAAACGAAGCAAGCAGGAGAAGGATACAATAAGTTTTGTTAAACAAAAACTTGATTCAGCCAGATGGTTTATTGATGCCATCATACAAAGGCAGAACACTCTACTGCTCACAATGAACGCCATTATTGAGTATCAGAAGGAATACTTTGTAGAGGGAGATGAGGCAAAGCTCAAACCAATGATTCTTAAGCATATAGCTGAGAAGACCGGACTCGACATCTCCACTATCAGCCGGGTGGCCAACAGCAAGTATATACAGACCCACTTTGGCATATTCCCCCTGAAGTCATTTTTTTCAGAGGGGCTGCAGAGCGATACGGGAGAGGAGGTGTCAACCCGCGAAATAAAGAACATACTTATAACCTGCATTTCCAATGAAGACAAACGCAAGCCTCTCACCGATGAAAAGCTGGTAATCATACTTAAGGAAAAGGGCTATAACATAGCACGCCGCACAGTGGCAAAATACAGGGAGCAACTTAACATTCCCGTTGCCAGAATGAGAAAAGAGCTATAGGCTCCCAATATTATCTGATATGCAAACCATTCTGGCCAGGGCAATATCCATATTATTTCATCCCCTTATCATGCCCCCCCTGGGGGTACTGCTTCTTTTGAATTCGGGCATCCATCTTGGGTTTCTCTCCTACCCCCAAAAAAAAGCTATCTTCCTTATCATGTTAACAGGCACCACCCTCCTGCCCCTTAGCCTGATACCACTGATGATGTTTCAGGGGAGCATTACCAGCCTTAAAATGGAAAATCACCGCGAGCGTTTCCTGCCTCTTCTGGTTACCACCCTGTTCTATATTTTTACAGGGTTCATTATGTTCCGGCTCAACGCACCCGGCCTGGTGACCATATACACTATCACAGCAGGGCTTACCGTATTTTTATGTTCACTGATCACCATTAAATGGAAAATAAGCCTCCATTTGACGGCATTGGGTGCCCTTGCCGGAATGCTGCTTGCCGTTGCATTCAGGTACGATATAAACTTACAATTCTATCTTACAATTGTGTTTCTCTCAGGCGGATTGGCAGGATGGGCAAGGCTGAGGCTCAAGGCCCACACGCCGGCGCAGGTTTATGCCGGGTATGCCGGGGGACTGGCTCTGGCATTTTTTATGATCTACACTTTCTGAGCAGGCGCCGCTGATTCATTCAGACCCCTGGCAGG
>SLPB01000061.1 GCA_007132225.1 Bacteroidales bacterium
CCCTTCCGCTCACCCCACAGCACCATAAGTTCAGTTGCAATGGTTGGTGGCGGCAGTGTACCACAGCCCGGAGAAATTTCACTTTCACATAACGGAGTGTTGTTCCTGGATGAGCTGCCCGAGTTTCAGCGTTCTGTTCTTGAGGTTTTAAGACAACCTCTGGAGGACAGGGAGATAGATATTTCACGTTCAAAATATTCAGTCCGCTATCCCGCCGGTTTCATGCTTGTTGCCTCTATGAATCCATGTCCATGCGGATACTATAGTAACCCTGAAAAGGAATGTGTTTGTCCGCCCGGCATGGTTCAGAAATATATTAACCGGATTTCCGGACCTCTTATGGACAGGATTGATATACATATTGAAGTAATACCGGTGCCATTCGAAAAACTTTCGGAAAAAAGAAATGCTGAAAGTTCTGCAGCTGTCAGGGAGAGGGTTGCGAGCGCCAGAAAAGTGCAGGAAAGACGCTTCAGTAAATACAGTAATGTTCACTCTAATGCACAGATGAACACAAAAATGATCCACGAGTATTGCCCGATTGACAAAACAGGTCAGCTTTTACTTAAAAATGCCATGCACAAACTTGGATTATCCGCCAGGGCATATGACCGCATACTTAAGTTAGCCCGTACAATATCCGATCTGGAGAGAACCACTGAAATAGAGAGTATACATCTGGCTGAAGCCATTCAGTACCGGAGTCTTGACAGGGAGACATGGACAGTTCAATCAAGGGCATAATGGATCATCCATGCTGTATGCAGTTCTTTTTGTGTAACCTGGCAAAAAAAATAATCCATGCTTTATTGACCTGCAGTCGGGTATACATACTATTTTGTGTTACCTGGCTGATGGCGGGGCATTTTTCAATATATTTTACACTTATAATAGGAGAGATTGTCTAATTTTTTTTAAATTTGTGACTGTTTTTTTTGATACTTTAGTAAAGTGCTGTGGAGTAAATACTTACGATAAATTTTTATCATACTATTATAAATTATATTTATTAACTTTTAAAAAGGAGGAATTGTTATGCCTGGAATATTTTGGTTAGTACCGTTAAGTTCTTTGTTTGCCCTGGGTTTTGCTTATTATTTCTTTAAGCAGATGATGGAGCATGATGAAGGAACTGACATGATGAAGAAAATTGCTGCCCATGTCCGTGAGGGAGCAGGTGCCTACCTGCGTCAGCAATACAAAGTTGTAATTATTGTTTTCGCGGTGATCACAGTTATTTTTGCCATAATGGCTTATGGACTCGGAATTCAGAATCCATGGGTGCCATTTGCATTTCTTACCGGCGGTGCCTTTTCCGGACTGGCCGGTTTTTTTGGAATGAAGGCTGCTACATTTGCATCGGCAAGGGTTGCCCATGCATGCCGCACATCGCTTGACGGCGGACTAAAGCTGGCTTTCCGCTCCGGTGCCGTAATGGGCCTTGTTGTGGTTGGTCTTGTACTGCTTGATGTTTCTGCATGGTTTCTGGTTCTCAATTGGGCCATTCCTGAAGCACAGCCAGGATTAAAACTGCTTACCATCACTGCCACTATGCTTACTTTTGGTATGGGTGCATCCACCCAGGCTCTCTTTGCACGTGTTGGCGGTGGTATATATACCAAGGCTGCTGACGTTGGTGCCGACCTTGTAGGTAAGGTTGAGGCCGGCATACCCGAGGATGACCCCAGAAACCCTGCCACCATTGCCGATAATGTAGGTGATAATGTTGGTGATGTTGCCGGTATGGGAGCCGACCTGTTTGAATCGTTTGCCGGTTCAATCCTGGCTACTGCCCTGCTTGGTGCTGCTGCATTCATAGGATTCGGTTCGGAAATGCAGTTCAATGCAGTAATAGCTCCTATGCTGATTGCTGCAGTGGGTACATTGCTTTCAATTGCCGGTGTATTTTTTGTGCGGACCAAAGAGGGAGCAACCCAGAAGGAGTTGCTTAAATCCCTTGGCGTTGGTGTCAATACCAGCGCAGCTTTGATAGTTGTGTTTTCACTTGGGATATTGTACCTTTTAGGATTACCAAATTACCTGGGTATTTGGGCATCAATAGTTGTAGGCCTGCTGGCCGGTATTGGTATCGGACAGTCGACGGAATACTTTACAGCTTCCGCCTATAAACCTACCCGCAAGATTGCTGAATCAGCCAGTACTGGTCCGGCAACATTAATTATCAGCGGTATCGGAACCGGACTCATCTCTGCCGCCGTTCCCCTTGGAATTATCTGCGTGGCCATTACACTGGCATTTGGATTTTCATCAGGATTTAACTTTGACGCTACCAGCCTTAATATTGGCCTTTACGGTATAGGTGTAGCTGCAGTTGGTATGCTCTCCACTCTGGGCATAACCCTGGCTACAGATGCATACGGCCCCATAGCCGATAATGCGGGTGGCAACGCTGAGATGAGCAAGCTTGGAGACGAAGTGCGCGCCCGCACAGATGCTCTTGATGCACTTGGAAACACAACTGCCGCAACTGGTAAAGGATTTGCCATAGGTAGTGCCGCACTGACTGCACTTGCTTTGCTTGCTGCATATTTCGAGGAAGTGAAGATCATGTTTGTTAAGTTCCTTGACCGTCCCGATGAACTCATAAACAACATTCCCGCAATTGATGCGCAGTTTATTGATTTTATCCACCACTATGATATCCACCTTATGAACCCGCTGGTAATAGTTGGTATTTTTATCGGTGTATTGTCGGTATTCCTTTTCAGCGGAATGACCATGACTGCAGTAGGCCGTGCGGCGCAGAAAATGGTTGACGAGGTTCGCCGGCAGTTCCGTGACATTCCCGGAATCATGGAAGGAAAAGCTGAGCCCGATTATGCCCGTTGTGTTGCTATTTCAACTAAAGGTGCGCAACAGGAAATGATGGTGCCATCACTGATAGCTTTATTCATACCTGTTATCGTGGGACTTGTTTTTGGTGTAGCAGGGGTAACCGGATTGCTGGTTGGAACTATTTCCTCAGGCTTTGCCATGGCAATCTTTATGGCTAATGCCGGCGGTGCCTGGGATAATGCCAAGAAATATATTGAAGAAGGCAACCTTGGAGGCAAAGGCTCCGAGAACCATAAAGCTGCCGTTGTTGGTGATATGCTTGGAGACCCGTTCAAGGATACCTCCGGGCCAAGTCTTAACATACTTATCAAACTGATGGTTATGGCTTCCGTTGTAACCGTTGGGGTTGCCGTGAGCTACAGTATATTCTAGATTTCCCGGTTATCTCCAAAATTTTAAAAAGCCTGCAGAATTTTCTGCAGGCTTTTTAATTGTCTTTTTTTGACTTCTTACCCGGTAACAGAAGCAAACGGGCGAGTGCCTCAGGCAGAATAATTTTTAATTTCCATCTTCTCACCGTCAAAAACAGCATAAGAGAAATGCCATAGCCAGTCCCCGAGATTAATATAGCGGGAGCCGTGATCTCCAAGAGAAATGTCAAGAGGGACATGGCGGTGCCCGAAAACAAAATAATCAAAATGTTTATTCTCCAGTATCCGGTTGGCAAATATAATCTGTTCCTCATTATCTGCACCCTTAAAAGGTGTAATCAGCTCTTTGGAGTACCTGCTTTTATGCGACCATTTATGTCCGAACCATATTGCGAAATTGGGGTGAAGCCTTGCAAAAATCCATTGCAGTGCAGGATTCGTGAATATCTTTTTTAATATTTTGAATCCTGTATCCCCATCATCCATCCCGTCACCATGTGCCATGTAGAATGTCTTACCGAAAAGATCGGTAATGTAAGGGCCCGTATGAATTATCATACCGGTTTCACCGGGGAGGTAATCAAAAACCCAGATGTCATGGTTGCCGGTAAAAAAGTGAACCGGGATTCCACTGTCTGTTAGTTCCGCTATCTTTCCCAGTACTCTTGTATATCCTCTTGGTACAACACGTTTGTATTCAAACCAGAAATCAAATATATCGCCCAGGAGATATATTTCGCCAGCCTCTTCTTTTATGCTATCCAGCCATTTAACAAAGAGGCGTTCACGAGTGAGGCTGTCTGTGCCTGATAATCCGAAATGAGCATCGGAGGCGAAGTAGATATTTTTATTATGATTCAATTTGAGTTTAGTAGGTTAATCCAGTGCTCTTGCCAATCTGCGCCGTAGCTCCCGGGCGGACAAATTTTTTGCCATGATGCCTGCATCCCGGTTTATTAGATAGTTGGAAGGAATCGCCTGTACATTATAGTGTTGCGCTGCAGTAAAGCCACCTTCTCCAAACTCTGCAACATGAACCCAGGGAAGCTCTGAATATCTTATGCTTCTAAGCCATTCCTCCCTGTCCCTTTCAACCGATACCTGATAGATCTGAAAGCCTTTATTCCGATATTCCTGATGTACTGGAATAAGATCATGGCTTAGCTCAACACTGCCCGGATTGAGGGATGAGCCAAAAAACACCAGTATATATTTCTCCTGAAGGGAGTGAAGCCTGACTGTATCTCCGTCAATGCCGGGCATTGCTATATCAGGATATAACGAATGCACATTTCCGCTTGCTTCTGCCATATTTAGAATCCTGAACCGGTCATATCCCCTCTCCTGAGCCTCTGCATCTGCAGCAAGGGCTTTTACATGCAAAGATTCAGGATATTTTTTCCTGAGCGATTGTGCCAATATTTTCATGTATTGTATGTCCCTTACCTGATTCAGCACATAGTAATCATCTTCAAGTTGCTGGTAAATCGCTGTAATTGAGGCAAGAGACTCCATGTTTTCCATTATGAAAGCTATTGAAAATTTTCGCTGGGCCTGGATAATTTCATTAATCTCTTCATAAATTCGTGCTTCCTCTTTTTCAAAATCCGGATCATCTTCCAGGGCAGCTATTTCCATTATAAGGGGTTGAATCTGTTTTTTGGTTACAGCAAGCCGGTCATTTAATTTTTTAATCGATTCAGATCCCTCTGACCCATAAACTTTGAAGGTCCCGGACAAGTTTGAGGCATCGGCCACGATCCTGACCGTTTCTCCCGGTTCAGCCAGTAGTGTTATGAAGTTATTATCGCTGAGCCTTAGGTTATAAAAAGAAGGATGAGAAATTTTTGCTGAGAAGGAAAAGGTGCCGTTTCTTTTTATTTTGGCCGAATCCAGAACTGCTGGCCCCTCTACATTAAGGCGATCCAGGTAGATCATTTTACCTCTTCCCTCTTCCAGTTCACCTTTTATACTCACCCTGCCGGATTCTTTACAGGAAACCAAAAGCATCACAAAAGGTAGTAAGAGTAATAATAAATGCTTCATCTTTTAACTTAAATTAGTGGTTGACTACCATGTCCGTATTGTTAACCCCTCAAAAAATGTTCTTATACCCGGTGTAAATTCCGTTTTTAGTATTCTCAAATTATGGGTCCGAACATTACTATTCCGGTAAACCCTTTATGGCGGAGTTAAATTATTTTTATAAAATGTCAATCAAATACTCCCGATAGAGCACGTTCCAGCTCTGCTCCCCTGAGATTCCTGGCAATTATTCTTCCCTCAGGATCAAGGAGGAAGTTGGCAGGGATTCCCTGGATGCTATATAGAGGAACAACAACGGAGTTCCAGAACTGCAGATCGCTCACATGTGTCCATTTTTCCATGCCATCTTCTTCAATCCCCTTTATCCATGCATCCCTTGTCCGGTCCAGTGAAACCTGGTATATATCAAATCCCTTGCTATTATATTTGTTATATGATTCAACCAGGTAGGGGTTTTCCTCCCGGCAGGGACCACACCATGAGGCCCAGAAATCGAGCAAAACAAAATTGCCTCTCATCGAGTGGAGGCTGATGGTATCGCCCTGGGGATCGGGTAATGATATTTCAGGAGCAACTGCACCGTCTGAAAGGACGCTTTCCCTTTGCTTTCTCAGTTCAATTTGTTCCTTCATATCATTTACATTCTCATTAAGAGTGACAGTATGTTCCAGATCAGGATATTTATTAATCAGCACTGAGTCTACCAGCAGGTAATACTTAAAGTCTTCTTCCTTTCCAAGAACAAAGGTTGATGGGTCAGTTTGCTGGTAGAGTGCTATAAGGCTTGCCAGTGATCCCGGATTGCTTGTTATGAAATCAATAGTGAACTGCCTTTGTTCTTCAGCTATTTCTTCATACTTTTCTCTTATTTCATTCCTGAATTCCTGTATGTCTACACCTGATTCGTCGCGGCCTGTACGGTAGCGTTCACCAAGTGAATCCATCTTCATTATTGTAGAGTGCATTTTTTTGTTCAGCTCGAGCGAAAGCCGGGATTCAGACGATCCTTCTATATTTGCGGAACTTTGCAGGTTGTTAATGTCTCCGGTAATTTTAATATCCTCGCCTGGAGAAACAATAAGCACCAGGTAGCTGGATTGATCCGACCTGAGTGACATGAATTTTATTTGATCTGTCTCATCCTCAAACCTGAAATTTCCGTTATCATCGACAATAACCGAGTCCAGGGGAATAAGATCATAAGTGCTCATTTCATAAAGGTTTAGCTTTTTCCCGGCTGCATTATCCAATTTTCCGCTGATTGAATAGTTATTGTCACTCTTCGAGCACGAGAATAACAATAGTATAGCTATAGATATTAAGAGTGTATTTGTTGCAGGAAAAGTTAAGACAGTTTCTTTAAATAGTTTTTGCATTTTCTTATTAGGTATTTTATTGAGATTTTGATTACCTGGTAATTATTTTTTGATTTTTAAGCTCCATTTAAAGAACATTGGATTTGCTTTTTTTATTATTGATGCAAATGAGTTATTTTTCTTTGCATGGTTTTTTAAATACAATCAGGGGGGATATTCTTATTGGATTGAATGGGAATGAAATTCATATCTATGGATGATCACATTTGCAGGTGTTAAAATATCTGGCATGGTTTGATATCTGATATAAATTTAATATTGTAAAGATAATTATTTTTTATCTAATGAACAGACCATGTTGATCTGCCTCTCAAGTAAAGACATAACATCAGGTTTTGAACTCTCCTGTTTGATTATCGGTATATTAGGAAACATCCTGCCTTTACCTTCACCTTAATTAAGGAAAATTTATTTTGTAATTTTACAATATCAGCGGCAGGTAATAAATTAATTCCTCTGACTTCGGTTTTAGGAATTAATCATATTTTATACTGATGAGTTACATTATTTTTGCAATAAGTCCACTAATATTTTTACCGGGCGATTATTGCACAATCACTGCCGGCTTTAGAGGGAGGTATACTGATTTTATTTTTTTTACAAAACTTACAAAATTATGCAAGAAACACTGAATTTGCCGGATTATTTGTTTGAGGTTAGCTGGGAGGTATGTAACAAAGTCGGAAGCATACATACCCTTTTATCTACAAAGGCGGGTTTTCTGCAAAAGAAGCTGAATAACAATTATATTCTAATAGGCCCGGATGTATGGAGAGGGGAATCGGAACACCCTGAATTTATTGAAGACAAGGAATTATTTGCCGCATGGCGTCAGGCTGCGGCGATGGATGGGTTAAGAATACGTACGGGAAGATGGAATGTTGAAGGGCAACCTTTGGCTATCATAATCGATTTCACTCCTTTTATATCTCAAAAGGATCAGATATTCAGACAAATGTGGGATAGATTTAAACTGGATTCCATCTCCGGTCAATGGAATTATGTAGAACCTGTTCTTTTTGGCTATGCTGTTGGCCTGCTTATTGAAAGCTTTGTAAAATTCAATGTTCCCAGCGGAGAGCGTGCCCTTGCCCATTTTCATGAATGGATGACAGGTTCCGGGATATTATACCTGAGGGACCAGGTTCCCGCCGTGACAACAGTTTTCACTGTCCATGCTACTGTAATGGGCCGGACTCTTGCCTGCAACTATCAACCTCTGTACAGGGATTTTGAGAAATTTGATGCCGAAGCAAGGGCCAGGGAATTTAATGTTGTTTCAAAGCTTTCCCTGGAAAAACTTTCCGCTGAAAATGCAGATTTATTTACTGCAGTAAGTGAACAAACAGTCCGTGAATGCAGGCACTTTTTAGGTAAGGAGGCAGATATTTTAACTCCCAACGGAATTGAGGATTATCTTCTGGTTGCCGGAGATCAGTTTGAAAGCAAACGTTCTTCTTCCCGGGAAAAGTTGAAAAAAGTAAGTGCTGCCCTCCTGGACAAGGCTCCGGATGATGATGTTATGTTTGTAGCAAATAGCGGAAGGTATGAGATGAAGAATAAGGGAATTGATGTTTTTATTTATTCTCTTGCAGCCCTGAAGAATAACCCTGCATTAAAGAAAGAAGTGATTGCTTTTATAATGGTGCCTGCTAACCAGATTGGCCCGCGCAGGGATTTGATAGATTTCCTTGAGGGCAATACAGGTCATCCCGGGGCAGCCGGAAAGGTTCTAACGCATTACCTTCATGATCAGGATTATGATCCTGTTGTTCAGAAACTTCAGGCAGCCGGATTAAACAACGATCCCGCAGACAAGGTGAAAGTAATATTTATACCCTGTTACCTTAACGGTAATGACGGCATATTCAATGTTCCTTACCATGATTTGCTTGCGGGCATGGATATTACTGTATTTCCCTCCTATTATGAGCCGTGGGGGTATGCACCCATGGAAAGCATTGCATTACGTATTCCAACCATCACCACCAGTCTTAACGGTTATGGATTATGGGTTAATGAGCATTTTCATGGTGAAAAGTCCTCTATTGATATTATTACCAGAGATGAAGATAATTTTCAGCAGGTAGTGGATCTTATAAGTGAAAAACTTGCCGCCTTCTCAGCTTTGAATGATTCGGAAATTGATGTTATTAAACAAAATGCCGGAGAGATATCAAAAATAACACTATGGAAGAATTTTATCGTTCATTATTACTCAGCATATGAACTTGCACTGAAAAAGTCTGAACCAAGAGTTACAGGGCTTCCTCCCACTGAAATTACAGAAGCTGTTGCCCCCGTTTACAAAGTAAGCAAGGTCCATGAGCCTAAATGGAAAACAATTCTGGTTCATAAAAACATACCTTCCAGATTAACTGCACTGGAGCAGATATCAGGAAATCTGTGGTGGAGCTGGAACGAAAGGGCCGCAGAGCTTTTTAGCAGTATTGACCGGGAACTCTGGAATGAAACCGGTTGCAATCCCGTTTATTTTCTGGAGAAAGTAAGTTATACCAGGTTCATGGAACTTGAAAAGGATGAAGCTTTTCTTTCTGAGATGGATGAGGTTTATGATGTTTTTCAGAAATACCTCAAAGAACCCTTCAGGGAAGGATCTCAGGTCGCATATTTCAGTATGGAGTACGGACTTCATTCAAGTATCCCGATATACAGCGGTGGACTTGGTGTACTGGCAGGTGACTATCTCAAGGAAGCCAGTGATTCGAAAGTAGATATGGTGGCTGTGGGATTATTGTATAAATACGGGTATTTTAAGCAGCAACTGGCGGCAGGTGGTGAGCAGATAGCTACCTATGAACCCACAAATTTTGCTCATTTGCCGGCAAGGATTGTAAGGAATGACGATGGCGATCCGCTGACAATCAGCATTGCCTTTCCCGGCCGGAAAGTCAAAGCCCGTATATGGAGGATCGATGTAGGAAGAATCCCCCTGTTTCTTCTTGATACTGATATTGAAGATAATCAGGATCATGACAGGAGTATCACTCACCATTTATATGGAGGTGACTGGGAAAACAGGTTCAAACAGGAGATGCTCCTTGGTATCGGAGGTATTAGAGCATTGAAGGTTATGGATGTTGATCCTCATCTTTTCCACTGTAATGAGGGTCATGCAGCTTTTATCGGGATTGAAAGGCTAAACCAGTACATTAATGAACAAAAACTTATATTTTCCCAGGCTCTTGAAGTTGTAAGAGCCTCGACACTGTTTACCACTCATACTCCTGTGCCGGCAGGACATGACTCTTTTGACGAAAATTTACTGCGCACCTATATTGCTCATTATCCAGTAAGGCTCAATATTAGCTGGACCCAGTTTATGAATCTCGGGAAAATCCACCCTGAAGATCCAAATGAGAACTTTTCCATGTCCTACCTGGCCGCCAACCTTTCTCAGGAGATAAACGGGGTAAGCCGTCTGCACGGAAAGGTAAGCAGGCATATCTTCAATGATCTCTGGAAGGGATACCTGCCCGGAGAACTGCATATTGATTACGTAACCAATGGCATTCATCACGACACATGGACATCAGGTGTTTGGAAGGATTTTTACCGCAAGGTCCTCGGAGAGGATTATGTGAAAACACAACACTTGTCCGCAACCTGGAAACCTGTTCTAAAAGCAGATGATTCAGAAATCTGGAAGATCCGTCAATTACTTCGCAGGAACATGATTGATTATATAATGGAGCGAACCCGTGAAATATGGATAAAAAAACATGAAAGTCCGCGTTATTTTCTCAACATAAGGGAAAGGCTTAATCCTGAATACCTGACTATTGGGTTTGCCCGGCGTTTTGCTACATACAAAAGGGCCCAACTTCTTTTCAGGGATATCGAAAGACTCTCTGCCATAGTCAATCATTCCGAAAGACCGGTTCAATTCCTCTTTGCAGGCAAGGCCCATCCCAACGATAAACTGGGACAGGACCTTATGAAGTATATCGTGGGAATATCCAAAAGGCAGGAATTTTCCGGGAAGATAATTTTTCTTCAAAACTACGATATGGATTTGGCCAAGGTGCTGGTAAAGGGTGTGGATGTATGGCTAAATACACCTACACGTCCGCTCGAAGCCTCGGGAACAAGCGGCATAAAAGCTGTTATGAACGGCGTGCTTAATTTCAGTGTCCTTGACGGATGGTGGTTAGAAGGATACCGATCCGGTTCAGGCTGGGCACTTCCGGAAGAAAGGATATATGATAATCAGGAATTCCAGGATGAACTCGATGCAGATACCATCTATAATATAATTGAAGAAGAGATAGCTCCGGCCTTTTATAATCGAAATAGCAAGGGTGTGCCCGAAAAGTGGGTGCAGATGATTAAAAATTCGATAAGCGGCATTGCTCCCATGTTTACTATGCGGCGGATGCTGAACGATTATATTAAAAAGTTTTATAACAAACAGAGCAGGCGGTTACTTAGAATGAAGGAGAATGATTTTGCACTTGCCAGGCAGCTGTCATCCTGGAAAAGCCGGTTTTGCCTTAACTGGGATAGCATTGAAGTTGTTAGCCTGACCTATCCTGAAACTGATGGTAAAGTTTTAATGATAGGACACGAACTCAGCGGTGAGCTTGTGCTTGATCTTAAGGATATTCACGCTGCTTCAGTCGGTGTGGAGCAGGTGGTGGCAGATATTCATCCCGTTAGTGGTGAGACAAATATTCAGGATGTACAGGAACTTCAGATAATTAGGAGCCATGGCAGTATTGTTCATTACCGGGTGCAGATATATCCTACACGTGCCGGGGCTTTTCATTATGGCATACGAATCTATCCAAAACATCCTGAACTGCCTCACAGGCAGGATATGGGTTTTGTGAAATGGATATAGATTTAGATATAAATACATTACAACATAATAATAACAGGCTTTATGGATAATAAATCTGACAAGAATAAAATAAAGATGTCACGAAAGCAATTTTTGGGACGTTCTTTTATTGCCACCGCAGGTCTTACGGTCCTGCCCGGGTATACACTAAATAACATTGGCTCTGAAGGTACAGCTGTCAAATCTCATGCCGGAGGAATTGGTGCCGGAGCTAAAGGAGCAAGTGTAATAAGTGGATTGGAAAACATAAATATTTATCATGATCCAAAATATTATGCGGCTTTTCCATCAGTCATAAAAAATTCAAACGGAGAGATCCTGGTTGCATTCCGGAGAGCTCCGGATCGTAGAATTTTTAAAGAAGACGGTAACAGCCATGTTGACCCTAATAGTTATTTAGTAATTGTACGGTCAGGTGATAATGGTTTGTCGTGGACTAAAGAACCGGAGTTATTATATGCCCATGCATTCGGTGGCTCTCAGGACCCCTGCCTGCTCAGGCTCAAAGATGGCACTCTTATTTGTACCAGCTATGGATGGGCATTCGTCCAGGAGGAGGCAATAGAAAAATTAAAGAAACCGGTGTTCACAAACAGAAGGGGATCCATATTTCTTGGAGGCTATTTTTTGAGATCAACAAATAACGGGTCCTCCTGGGACGGACCTTTTTATCCTCCTAATATCCCTCCTGAAGTTAAGTATTCTGCTACCGGGGATCCCTTACCTGCATATAATCGCGGAGCCCTCTGGGAGGGTCGTGACGGCCGCATATTTTGGGTCGTAGCAGCTGGTAATGATCCTGATAATATAGGGAAAACTGCCAATTATTTGTTAATTTCTGAGGATAAAGGTTCCAGCTGGCACTATTCCTGCCCTGTGGCAGAGGATGATAATGCTTCATTTAACGAGACTTCAATTTATGAAACTCCAAAAGGAGACCTGGTCGCATTTATCCGCACAGCCGGCTTAGAGGATCAGGCTTGCATTGCACGGTCAACTGACGGAGGAAAGACTTTTAAGCCATGGCAAAAAATGGGATTCCAGGGCCATCCTCTACAAGCATTAAGACTGCCGGATGACCGCGTATTTTTAGTTTATGGTTACCGTCATGTTCCCTATGGTATAAGGGCACGTATACTGAACCCTGAATGCACTGATTATAAGACAGCTCCGGAAATAATCATAAGAACTGATGGCGGATCCCGTGATATCGGTTATCCTTGGGCCGTTATGCTGAGTGAGGACAGAGTACTTGTTACATATTATTTCAATATAGAAAACGGAACCCGCCATATAGCCGGATCTATTCTGAAAATTGGGTAATAAAATAATAAACCCGTTAACCTGGCAACAGGGTTATTTTGATGTAACAGTAATGTTGACCCATGAGTTAACTATAATATTCTGACCTTGCATATACAATCCGGCAGTATATTCCAGATTAAAAGGGTGTATACCCGAACCTGCCATGATATACGGTTTTTAATCGGAGAGCGGACTAACAGGTTAATTGTTGGTTATTTTACGAAATTCGCTCTCTATCTGGTTTAGCACGCTTTCAGGAACCATAAACTCCGGGGGGAGGTTATGAATTCCCTGCTTCAGCGTGAAACCCATTACCTGGCTAAGCCAGGGTGAGCTGGTAAGTACAGGTAAATGGCGGTAAAGAATTTCACGTGATTCCCGGAATGCAAGGAGCTCACCTATAGTGTAATCAAGGCTGAAAATGGGTGAAGGTCCCTGGTCTTCTATGCCGGCAATGTCAACAAGCTCCTCAGAGTTATAGGCGAATGTATATATGCCAGAACCAAGACGAAGCAGTACATTTTCCCCCACCTTCACAATGTCTGTGATGGCCGGGTAACCTTCCGGGCTTTCACCGTTTACAGTGATATCATCAATATTGGCATGGGGAAGGGTTACCCTGGCCGATGTGTTAGCCGGTATTTCAACAAGCAGGGTGAATTGATTTTCCTGGAACTCCCAGGATGATTCAATCCTGCCATGTATTGAATTAATTATGGATCTGGCATGGGACAATCCTCCCCCGGGCATAGGTTCTATAGCTATTTTCTTGTAAGCCGGGGAAAGGGGCTTGATCCCCGATACATTTTCATAGAGCCATTCTCCTATGGCTCCGTATGCATAGTGGTTAAAAGAGTTCATTCCTGCACTCTGGAATTCGCCGTCGGGTTTTATTCCGTCCCACCTCTCCCATATAGTTGTGGCTCCCATTGTAACAGGATAAAGCCATGAAGGGTGACTTTCCCTTATTAACAGTCCATAGGCTGTCTCATGATGACCGTAGCGGCTTAGAACAGGATTCAGCAGAGGTGTGCCCAGGAAACCTGTAGTGAGGTGCCGCCTGTTTTGCACGTCGGTAACAAGCCTTTCTACCGCTAACGGCTTAAGATCTTCGGGAAGAAGGTCAAAAGCCAGGGCAAGCAGGTATGATGTCTGGGTATCTGACATCACCCTTCCTCCCGGGGTAAGGTATTCATTACGGAAGGCGTATTTGATATTTTCAAACAGGCCGGTATATTCAATCACATCGTCTACTTTGCCAAGAATTCCTGCCGTTCTCCTGAGCAGATCGGTGGAATGGGCAAAGTACATTGTCCCTATCATATGAAAATCAGTGTATGCACCGGGATAGTGAGCGTTGCTTGATGTGCTGTATGAAAGCCAGTCGCCAAAGGAGTGATCAATATTCCATAAATAGGTTTTCTCATTGCTTGCTGCCCGCATTCTCATGTAGTTAACCCATGCTTTCATACTCTCATATTGTTTTTCCAGTATGCCTGTATCGCCATAATAACGGTAAAGGGACCAGGGAACGATCAGTGCCGCGTCAGCCCAGCCGGCAGATCCGTAGTGGTTTTTACCCAAAACATGTGGAACCACGTGGGGAACACTGCCAGCTTCATTCTGGTCAGCCTCCAGATCACCCAGCCATTTGGTAAGGAATGCGGCAGTATTCATGTTGATATTTGCAGTATTGGCAAAAACCTGGATGTCGCCAGTCCACCCCATTCTTTCATCCCGTTGGGGACAGTCAGTGGGTACTTCAAGAAAGTTTCCCTTTTGTCCCCATACAATATTATGCTGAAGCTGGTTTACCAGCGAATGGGAACTCTGGAAATGGCCGGTAGGTTCCATTTCCGAATGTATAACCACGCCAGTGAGATTATCCAGTGAAAGCTCACCCGGAAAACCTTCCACGGTGACATATCTGAAGCCTTGGAAAGTAAAGCGTGGCTCCCAGACTTCAACTTTCCCTCCCTTGAGTATATAGGTGTTTGTCTGATCCGCTGCTCTTAGATTATCGGTATAAAAATTGCCGTCCTTATCAAGCACTTCTGCATGCCTGAGGGTAACCCTGGTTCCTGACGGACCATGGACCTGCAGGCGTATCCATCCTATCATATTCTGCCCCATATCCACGACTCTGTCCCCTTCGGGAGTAGTAAAGATATCCACTGGTTTCAGCTCCTGTATTTTCAGCACAGAGGGCCCTTCCCGGGCAATAAGTTTATCTTTTCCATGATCTGTCAGAATAACTCCCTTCCAATTGCTGTCATCATACCCCGGCATTGTCCATCCTGTTTTTTCAAGCCTTGCATCATATGTCTCGCCATTATATATGTCTGATTTAAGTATAGGACCGGTTGATGATTTCCAGTGTTCATCGGTTTTAAAGATCTCCTTGCTTCCGTCTTCATATGTAATTTCTATCTGTGCCAGAAGGGCAAGCTTATTGCCGTAATAGTTCCGCTGGTCACCCCAGCCTATAAACCCCCTGTACCATCCGTCTCCAAGGTAGACGGCAACAGCATTGATGCCTGATTTCAAATGACGGGTAATATCAAATGTCTGGTATTGCAATCTGTTATTATAACTGGTCCATCCGGGAGTGAATAACTCATTTCCTACACGGCGGTCGTTTATATACATTTCATATAATCCGTGAGAAGTAACATATGCCCTTGCAGATACTATTATTTTACTGGCTTCAAATTCAGACCTGAGCATTGGCGCGGGTCCCGACTTCTCAGGATCTTCATCCAGATCAGGCTCTATCCATAATGCCTGCCAATCGTCAATTTCAAGTAATCCCATTTCCCAGAAGGAAATTTCACTCCAGGAAGAAACATTTTCATGATTATCCCAGATCCGGACTCTCCAGTAATATCGTTGTCCGGATTGCAGTTCAGGTCCACTGTAGGAATGATGAATTGAGATATCCGAATTCACTTTCTCTGTATCCCAAATCAGGTCACCGGCTTCAAGTGAATGCCTGCTAGAGGCAACTTGAATTTGCCAGGCTTTTTGAACTGTATTTTGCCTCCCTGCTTCAATAATCCAGGAAAATCGCGGACTTAAATTATCTATACCTAAAGGATTGGTATAATAATCTGTTTTCAGGCTGGTAACAATTGTTGATTCCGGAGACTGGCCCGAAACAAAATAATTCCCCGTAACTGTTAGTGAAAAAAGTATCAGAATAAGATTCTGAATGGAGCGGCTAAGGATCATATTAATTGATTTTTTACTTTATGCGTTTAAAGGCTATAAATATACCTGATAGAAATCAGAATATCAAAAAAGTTAAATTATTTTATGGAACCGGGTTAGCCGCAGGGGTTTACACTGAAATAATCAGATTCCGGGGGCAGTTCATCAGTATTGGATAAATTGGAAGATTCCGGTAAAAGTTTTTATATAATAATCGAAGTTATTATTTTTGATTGTACTATTATAAAAGTATATTGTAAGCTTAAAATTTAAGCAGATGTTTTTTAAGTAATGCCTGAACCTGAGTTTATAAAGATGTTTTAAGTCAAAGGTTCAGTTATGAAAATTATAAATAATTGTTATTATGGATAGATATGTGATAGGGTTGGATTACGGGACCGATTCGGTCAGGGCTCTTGTGGTTAATGCCGATACGGGCCGGGAAGTTTCATCGGGAGTATGTTACTACCCCAGATGGAAAGAAAATCTGTATTGTGAACCTTCAAAAAATATGTTCCGTCAGCATCCGCTCGATTATGTTGAGGGTCTCGAGAATTCAGTCCGTGAAGCATTAGCTGATCTTCCCGATAACGTAAGGCAGAATATCGTCGGCATATCGGTTGATACCACCGGGTCAACACCTGCAGCTGTAGATCGAACCGGAACACCATTGGCTCTGAAAGCCGAATTTGCGGATAATCCTAATGCGATGTTTGTATTGTGGAAGGATCATACTGCGGTAAAGGAGGCTGATGAAATAAATCGTCTTGCCAGAAATTGGGGTGGAACAGATTATACCAAATATGAAGGCGGGATCTATTCATCAGAATGGTTTTGGGCCAAATTGTTGCATGTTATGCGTGAGGATAATAAAGTGAGGGAGGCTGCATGGTCCTGGCTGGAACACTGTGACTGGATTCCTGCAATGCTTACCGGCAACCGTTCTGCCGATAAGATAAAACGGAGCCGGTGTGCTGCAGGACACAAGGCTATGTGGCATGCTGAATGGGACGGACTGCCTTCTGAGGAGTTCCTGGTAAAACTTGATCCTATGCTTGAAGGGTTACGCAGCAGATTATACAGGGAAACATATACAAGCGATACTGAAGTCGGTAAAATGGACAGGGAATGGGCGGAACGACTTGGCCTTCCTGAAAACATCAAAGTAGGAGCAGGCGCTTTTGATGCTCATCTCGGGGCAGTGGGAGGAGAGGTCAGACCTTATTATTTAAGCAAGGTAATGGGAACATCTACATGCGATATGGTTACAGCACCTTCAGATGAGTTTGGGGATAAGCTTGTAGCGGGTATATGCGGACAGGTGGATGGATCAATTATTCCCGGGATGGTAGGACTTGAGGCTGGTCAGTCAGCTTTTGGAGATGTTTATGCATGGTTCAGGAACCTGCTTTTATGGCCTGTGAAAAATATATTGCAAAAGAGCAAAAACCTGACTTTCGAAGTAAAAAACAGGCTGCAGGATGAAATTACAGAAAACATGATTGAAGAGCTTTCAAAATCCGCAGCATCTATTGACCCTTCCGAATCCGGTTTGCTTGCTATTGATTGGCTTAACGGGAGGCGAACCCCCGATGCAAACCCACTGCTAAAAGGAGCTGTGACCGGAATAACACTGGGGACTGATGCACCTGCAATTTTCAGGGCACTTGTTGAGGCCACCGCCTTTGGCTCAAAAGTAATTATCGACAGGTTTATCGAAGAGGGTGTTAGAATAGATGGTGTTGTTGCCCTGGGTGGTGTGGCCAAAAAGTCTGAATTTGTCATGCAGATCGTTACTGATGTTTTAAATATGCCTGTTTCAGTTGTACGCAGTGAACAAACCTGTGCCCTGGGTTCAGCTATGGCTGCCTCTGTTGTTGCTGGTATACATGATAATTTTGAAACGGCACAGAATAAAATGGGCAGTGGTTTTGAGAAGGAATATCTTCCCCGGCCTGATTATGTTGCCAAATATGAAGAACTTTACAAAAAGTACCTTCAGTTGGCCGAAAGTATTGAAAAAATGTATTAGAAGATTTTTATTTTCATTTTCCCGGCAATTTTTTTCAGTGTTTGAAATCTCACATGAATTCCATTCACTGATTGCTAAATTGATTAACCTGATTGTAACACATGGAAGTTCACTCTGGAACTCACCTCAAGCGATTGCAAAAACCTTCTGTTTCCATAGGGATCTTTGATGGTGTTCACAGGGGACATGCCGCACTTTTCAGCAAAGTTAACCAGAGGGCCACTGAAATGGGCGGAGAGTCTGCTATTGTCACCTTTTCGCCGCATCCCAGGATAGTTTTGGGCAAAAACAGTGATGACCTGAGATTTCTTACAACTCTTGAGGAAAAAATATCCCTTATCCGCCTCAATGGTATCGATCACCTGTTTATAATTCCCTTCTCAAAGGAATTTGCGCAATTGCCTCCTTGCCGGTTCATTAAAATGTATCTGGTTGACCGGGTAGGATTAAGGCATCTTGTATTTGGCTTTGATCATCATTTCGGATACAGGCGTCAGGGTAGTTATGATAACCTTAGGAGTTGTGCAGACCTTTATGATTTTAGTATTGAACAGCTTGCTCCCGTTGTTGATGGGAAAACCCGGATCAGCTCAACAATTATACGTGAAGCACTTATACATGGAGATGTCCGGCTGGCAAACCGGTTGTTATCATATCACTACAGCCTGGAGGGATTAGTTGTTGGAGGCAGCCAGGTTGGACGGGAGATAGGATTTCCTACTGCAAATGTTGAAACAGGTGATAAATTTAAACT
This sequence comes from Bacteroidales bacterium, assembly GCA_007132225.1. Lineage (GTDB taxonomy): Bacteria > Bacteroidota > Bacteroidia > Bacteroidales > PUMT01 > PXAP01. The sequence goes on from SLPB01000061.1 coordinate 18,815, forward strand.
AATACCCGCTGATGGTGTTTATGCGGTTAAGGTTACATTTGAAGAAACTGATTATATCGGGATGATGAACATAGGATTCAAACCGACTGTAAACCAGAATGGCGGAGATAAGAGCCTGGAAGTTCATATAATTGATTTTGAAAAGGATATTTACAACAAGAATATTAAAATAAGCTTTGTCGATCGTATCCGGGAAGAAAGGCAGTTCAGCTCTGTTGAAAAATTAAGGAAACAGCTGGTTGAAGACAGAATTATTGCTGTGAAAATCCTTTCTCATAAATATTTCTGAATTTTTTTATCCCTGAGTATATGATGTTTGATGAACCGCTTCTCTTTAACATAAAATTTTTTCCATCTATATAAAATAGGTTAATAAAATTAATAATCAATTAATTATCGCTGTAAGGTTATTCATATACAGAATTTCAAAGCCGATGGATCCCCCTGTTTTATATATGTTATTTTGTGAGACTTTAGTATCATGGGGATTCATCCGTCTGAAAGTATCCGTCTGAAAATATTTTATGTAAATTTGAAATAACTACTTGCAGTTTTTGAATTAAATAATTAAAATGTTAACCGGGATATTTGAATCCGGCTGTTTGCCCTTTCCTTAGCATAAATACTTTTATTATGATTAGTCCACCACCACTTAAGCCATATGATGAAATTGGAATCGTTACCTGTGCCGGTAAAATTGAAAAAGGAAGCCTCGATGCTGCCATAGTTATTTTGGAAGGATGGGGATTAAAGGTCACTACCGGGAAACATGTTTATGGCAGGTATAACCAGTTTGGAGGAACCGACCAGGAGAGAGCAGAGGATCTGCAGTTTATGCTCGATAATCCAGGTATTAAAGCAATATTGTGCTCACGTGGCGGATATGGAACGCTCAGGATCATTGACAGGATAGATTTTAGTTTGTTCAGGTCCTACCCTAAATGGGTTGTCGGTTACAGCGATATAACCGTCCTGCATAGCCATATAAATCAAAACTGCGGCATCGAAACTTTGCATGCCCTTATGCCATCGGAATTATCTCCCAAAAGAGATAAGGTGCTAACCAAAAGATCTGTCGATTACCTGAGAGAAGCATTGTTTGGAACTCTTCCTGCCTATTACCAGTCAAATCATCACCTCTCAAGAGAAGGGAAGGCTGAAGGGCTTATTACAGGCGGTAATCTCTCGGTGTTATACAGTTTACTCGGGTCATCATCGTTTCCCGATACCAGGGGCCGGATATTATTTATTGAGGATGTCGACGAATATCATTATCATATTGACAGGATGATGATTGCCCTTCGCCGTGCCGGAGTTCTTGAGCATGTTGCCGGAATAATTGTGGGTGATATGACAGGCATGAAAGATAATAAGGATCCTTTTGGTAAAACGGCGCAGGAGATTATTGCTGAAGCAGTTGATGATTTTGACTATCCGGTTTTATTTGGGTTTTCCTCAGGTCATCAGCCTGAGAACCATCCTTTGTTTCTGGGAAGGGAGGTATCTCTTTTTGTCGGGGAGGCTTCCTGTAGTCTGGCATTTAAATAGTTTAGTTTTCACTCTGAATCTGATATTTATGGCTGAACATAATGAACTTGGAAGACGGGGTGAAGCAGTTGCGCTTAGATATTTAAAAGATAAAGCCTATACCATTCTTGAAAGTAACTGGAGAAGTGGCCATATGGAGATCGATATAATTGCCAGGAAACATGATGAGCTTATTATTGCTGAGGTAAAAACGCGGAGGAAGAATTCACTGGCAACGTTGGATGAAGTTGTAAATAAAAGAAAACAGAACCTGTTGATTAAAGCTGCCAATTCGTATATTGGGAAAAGCAACCTGAATCTCGATGTTCGTTTTGATATATTGATTGTTATCTTTTCTAATATGTCCGGTGCCAGGGTTTATCATATTGAAAATGCTTTTTATCCAACCCTGAGGAGCTAGGGAAGAAAAGTACCACCGTGGCTTCAACATTTTCAGGTGTTTGTTACTGACTGACGGAGCATTGCAAGCATATTTTATTTAAATCATTGGTTTTGCAAACCTTGACGTAACAATATTTTCATGGACGATTTATCCGCTAAATAAAGTAAATTTTTTTATGGACATAGAAATGATCAGAGAATACTGTCTTTCAAAAAAAGGGGTGACCGAAGAGCTTCCATTCAATGAAACCACCCTTGCTTTCAAAGTTATGGGCAAAATATTTGTTTTAACCTCGCTGGAAGGTGCTTTAGCTCTAAATCTCAAATGTGACCCTGCCAAAGCTGTTGAGCTGCGGGAAAATTATCCAGCCGTGCAGCCCGGCTACCATATGAATAAAAAACATTGGAACACTGTATATGTAGATGGCAGCATGAGGGAAGAGCTGATCACCGGGCAAATTGACCACTCTTACGATCTGGTTGTAGCCGGACTGACCAAAAAGGCAAAAGTTCAATTAAGATCTCTCTGACCGGGCTTATCAGGGAGAGGGGTATTGTTACCCGGGACTTAAGGGTAAAATATCTGCCGGTAAAAAGATTGAAAATATTGCACGGACACTTTAATGGGGTAAAAACTAACGCCTAATTTACTGTTAATCAATTAGTAAATTACAGCCTCTTATTTCAGAATTGTCAAAGCGGCCCAATATCTCAAATTTCCCGCAGGGAAGGTTCTTGCCAATATCTGCTGTTTCAAGGAAAGCACACGAGTCAATGTTTGCAAGGTCTATGATGTTCACCCCACCGCTTCTTCCGGTCTCAATACAGGTGAAAGGGTCATACAAATCCCTTATCATTATCTTCATCCAGGGCGGTGAGCTGAATTTTCCTTCTGATTTTGAATAGGCCTGGGATAATAACTCGGTCATACCATATTCAGAATGTATCTTTTCTAAGCCCAGACCGGATTTTAATATGGAATGTAGCTCTTCTCTTATAATCTCCTTTCTTCTTCCTTTCATGCCCCCTGTTTCCATTATAATTGTGTTTTTTAATTTAAGGTTTTGTTTTTCCGCCAGATCAATCAGGGCAAAGCTTACCCCAAGTAAAAGGATTCTTTGGTTTTCTGATTCAAGCTTTTTTAAAGTTGAGCCAAGTTTGTTCAAATCATCAAGGTAAAAGCCACTTTGGGGGTGCCTGCTATCTGTGATAAGTTTCCCGGCCATATAAACCAGGGATGAATCTCCTCTTTCCAGGTAGGAGGGCAGCAGGGCGATAATGCAATAATCACCCGGCTCTCCGTAAAATAAATTAAAGCATTTTAAAAAGCTTGTTTTGTAAAGATTGATATCAGTTAAATAATGGCTTGATGGTACACCATAATCTGTACTGCTGCTTTTAAATACCATTTTGACCGGATCATGTGATGTAACGATTTTCTGTGTCTTAAAAAAAGATACCGGGAGGCATGGTATATCCTCCAGTGAGGTTATACCCCGGGGATTAATTCCCAGAAGATCAATGTAGTGTTTGTAAATCCTGTTTTTTTGAGACTGGAAACAGAATATTTCCCAGGCCAGATCTTCAAATTCCCGGTTGGACGATATACGGAAAATTTTACTTTTCAGGGCCTCCCGCTTATCAGTACTCATCTTTTTATGGTTCATCATGTTGCAAATTAATATTAATCTTTCAGATTAATAATAGTTATTGAATGATTTCGTTTATTATATTTATGACCATAAACCAGTTTTAATCCCTGTTTTATAAGCGAAAGCCACAGTTATTTGTAATACCAAAGCAATATAGATGGAAAAATATCAAAAAAAGGAATTATTAAAAAGGATTGCCAGACTTGTAAAGCAAAATAAGGAACTTAATGAACAGTTGCGACAGCTTTCCGAGGGTAACAGGAAACTGGAAAGCCTGGTTGAAAATTATGAGCGTAAGCTTTCCCGTATTAAGTCCCCTGGTCATGAAGAGGATTCAAAGGCTGATGTTAGCGGTATACTCAAGTTTAAAATGGGAACGGTGCTGTTTGCCAACATTCATGGCTTTGCCAAGCTGACTGAAAATATGGACACACAGGGATTAATGGACGAACTTGATGAGCTGTTTTTTCATTTTGACCAGATAGTTAAGAAATTCAAACTGGAGAAGATAAAAACTATAGGTGACTCATATATGTGTGCAGGAGGGGTACCCCTAAAAAATAGCACTAACCCCATTGATGTGGTATTAGCCGCATTGGAGATGAATAAATACCTTGGAGAACTGAAATCAGGATCAGACAAAAACAAGGTATGGGATATCCGCATAGGAATACATACAGGATCGGTTACAGCCATTGCAAGCGGAAAGAAAAAAATTTCCTGGGAGCTGAAAGGCGACACAGTCAATATTGCCAGCAGGCTGAGCTCTTCCTGTAGTAATGATAGAATAAATATTTCAGATAATACTTACGAGCTGATAAAGGAATTTTTTACATGTGAATATAACGGGAAAATACCGGTCAAATATCTGGGAAACCTTTCCATGTATTATGTGAAGGGGATCATTCCCGATATTTCACTCGATGGTAAAGGCATATTTCCCAATAGTAAGTTTGGCACTAAGTTTAAACTCATTCAGTTTAGCGATATGCAGGAGTTAATTCTTGATAAGCTTGAAAAGGAATTACCCCGGCACCTTTACTATCATAATGTTAAGCACACCATTGATGTGGTTACCGAGGTTGAGCTATTAGGCTGGGCTGAAGGTGTGGATGAAGAAGATGTTTTATTGCTGAAAACTGCTGCACTTTTTCATGATGCCGGGCACACCGTGGGATATGATAATCATGAAGCTATTGGGTGCAGTATTGCAAGAGATTTTCTGCCTGGTTATAATTATACACCGGCTCAGATCGAACGGATTTGTGAGCTTATAATAGCTACCCGGATGCCACCCAGGCCAAAAAACCTGCTTGAAAAAATAATTTGCGATTCCGATCTTGATTACCTTGGCCGCAGCGATTTTATTCCCGTTTCAAATAATTTGTATGAAGAGCTGAAAGAACAGAACAAAATAGGAACCCTTAATGACTGGAATAAATTACAGATCAAATTTATTTCCGGTCATCAATATTTTACTGAAACAGCCCGTAACCTTCGTGAAGTAAATAAACAAAACCAGATAGAGCGTATAAAACAACTTATTAAGCAGGATTAGGCCCTAAGCTTAAGCTCATCCTCAATACAATTTGAGGTAAATCAAGTGAGCCTGACCATCAGGGTCAAACTCACCTTCAAATTAATCTGCCCCTTTATGCAGATTAAATGTCCCGGGAGAAAAGGTGACACTCTTCCGGATCTAGCCTCTAATGGCAGTTATTCCGGGTAGCTCACGGCCCTCCATGTATTCAAGCATTGCACCGCCTCCTGTGGAAACAAAGCTTACCTGGTCTGCCAGTTTATATTTATTAATTGCAGAAACCGAGTCTCCTCCTCCTATTAGGCTGAATGCTCCCTTATCTGTTGCTTCAGCAATTGCCAGGGCTACACTTTTTGTGCCGGCTTCAAATTTTTCCATTTCAAACACTCCCATAGGACCGTTCCAGAGGATGGTTTTGGATTCTCTTATAATATCCGCTATTTTATTAATGGATTCCTGGCCAATATCCAGTCCCATCCAGCCATCGGGCACCTCATCAATAGGTGTTTCCTTTGTTGATGCATTGGCATCAAACTTGTCGGCAACGATATTATCTGTGGGAAGTATAAGATTAACGTTTTTTGCCTTTGCCTTTTCTATAAGATCACGTGCAATATCCAGCTTGTCTTCTTCAACAATAGATGCTCCTATCTTCCCTCCCTTAGCTTTAACAAATGTGTAGGTCATGCCCCCGCCAATAACAAGGTTATCTACCCGTTCCAGCAGGTTCTCAATGATAAGGATTTTGTCGGATACCTTTGCTCCTCCCATAATTGCTGTAAAAGGGGACTGAGGATCTTCAAGAATTTTGTCCATGCTGTTAAGTTCGCTTTCAATGAGATAGCCAAACATTTTATCTTCAGGAAAGAATTTGGCAATTATAGCAGTTGAAGCATGTGCGCGGTGGGCAGTTCCAAATGCATCATTAACATAAACATCTGCCAGTGATGCCAGTTCAGCAGCAAATTCCTCGTTTCCCTTCTTCTCTTCTTTATGGAATCTCAGGTTTTCCAAAAGTAGAATCTCTCCGGACTTAAGATTTTTTGCCATCTCCAGGGGAACATTTCCAATACAGTCATTTGAAAATTTTACCGTGGTGCCGGCCAATTTTGAAACATGCTTAACAAGATGCTTGAGTGAAAACTTCTCTTCAAAACCTGTCTCCGGCCTTCCAAGATGAGACATAAGAATTACAGAACCTCCCGAAGAAAGAATTTTTTTTATGGTTGGCATGGCTCCCCTGATACGTGTATCATCTGTTATTTCAAGTTCACTGTTAAGGGGTACATTGAAATCCACCCTGACCAGTGCTTTTTTCTTCTTAAAGTTGTAATTTTCAATTTTCATGATTTGTATAGGTTTAAGTAAAAATTTTATTTTGTCCGGATGTTAATATTTTAACGACTAACATTAAACTTATGCAAAAGTAAAAAACTATTTTTTATTTTACCTTTGTCTCCAAATGATCTTGCAAATAATTAGTCGTTATTTTTTATTAAAAATGGCCAAGTTGGCTTAAAGCCTTGAAAAGTCAGGACTTCCCCGTTTAACTTACAGAAAATGTGTCTGATAACCATAATTTTTATATATAAATGCAATTTAAAGATATAATAGGCCAGTCAGAAGTAAAAACCAGCTTATTACATATTGCAAATGAGCGAAGGGTCCCTCATGCACTCCTGTTTGCGGGAAATGAGGGTGCCGGTATGCTGGGCCTTGCTATAGCTTTTGCCAGGTACCTGAATTGTGAAAATCCGCAGGAAACAGATTCATGCCAGGAGTGCAGTTCATGCAGAAAATATAGCAAAATAATTCATCCGGATTTACATTTTGTTTTTCCGGTCGCTTCAACAAAAAATTCCGGGAGTAATCCTGTTAGTGATGATTTTTTGACGGTTTGGCGTGAATCAGTACTTTCAAATCCATACATGGGACTTTTTCAATGGTATGAATATATGGGTGTTGAGAATAAGCAGGGAACAATAACCAGGAATGAGAGTATTCAAATAATAAGGAAACTATCTTTAAAGAATTTTGAAGCAACATATAAAGTAATGATCATATGGATGGCTGAAAAGATGAATATGTATTCTGCCAATAAATTACTTAAAATCCTTGAAGAACCTCCTGAAAATACGGTGTTTATCCTGATCGCCGAAAATACTGACCAGATCATTCCCACCATATTATCCCGTACCCAGCTTATAAGGATACCCAGGATTGATAAAATTAGTATGGCAAATGCATTAAAAGATAATTATGATATAAGGGACCAGGATCAAATAGATGGTCTGGTGAGACTTGCCGAGGGTAATTTTCTTACGGCAATAGAAGCGGTTAAAGAAACAGAAGAGATTAGCTATCATTTTGATATGTTTGTGAAGTTGATGCGGTTGTGTTTTTCGGTTGATATTGTGGGGATATCTTCCTGGATTGATGAAATGGCTAAACCGGGAAGGGAAGTCCAAAAGCAATTTTTTCAGTATGCTTTGCGTCTTATACGTGGAAACTTTATATTGAATGTAAAAGCAGGTGATATAGATCTTTTATCGGGTGAAGAGAAAAATTTTTCATCCCGGTTTTCTAAATTTATTCATCCCGGGAATGTTTTTCTTATAAGTGATGAATTGAATAAGGCCTGTACTCACATTGAATATAATGGTTACAGCCGGCTTGTTTTTTTTGACCTGGCATTGAAAATGGCCAGATTATTAAAGGCTTAGCTTTTTTAGATTTTTGTACTTTTGCTGCTCACATATTCTAATCATACTTTTTATATCCGGGTTATGAATCTCAGTAATCTCAGTAAAAATATTTGGCCCGGGAATTTTGTGGATATAAAAATTAAATGTTGGTTGCCAGCAAAAAATAATTAATTTGATATGACTACATATTTCAGAGGATGTCCTGCCATAATGACCGAATCGGGGCATGAACAAAAGAAAATATGTTCATGCAACAGCCTGGAGGTATTTGACTGGCTGGCTGATTTTAAAGATATGGCAGTTAGTCACGATATTATTGAGATAAGGTTTAAAAATACGAGAAAGGGGTTTTTTTTAAATGGCAATCAGTTAGTGCTCAAGCAGGGTGATATTGTAGCAGTGGAGTCTTCGCCAGGCCATGATATAGGTGTTGTTTCGTTGCGCGGGGAGCTTGTTCTGGAACAAATGAAAAAATATAATGTTTCCCCTGACAGTGCAAACCTCAGGAAAATATACCGCAAGGCCAAACCGGCAGATCTGGAAAAATGGAAGGAATCTATTCTGTTAGAGATGCCTACTATGCTTAAGGCCCGTGAGATTACCGAATCGATGAAACTTAATATGAAGATAAGTGATGTCGAATACCAGGGAGACAATACCAAAGCTATCTTTTATTATATTGCTGAAGAGAGAGTTGATTTCCGCGAGCTTATTAAAGTATTGGCCGAAGAGTTTCGTATTCGTATTGAGATGAAACAGGTTGGTGCCAGGCAGGAGGCCGGGCGCATCGGAGGCATTGGTGTTTGTGGACGGCAGTTGTGTTGCAGCTCATGGCTGGTGAATTTTAAATCGGTTACAACAAATGCAGCAAGGATTCAGGATATTTCTCTTAATCCGCAGAAACTGGCCGGGCAATGCAGTAAATTAAAATGCTGCATCAATTATGAGGTCGTAACATATAGTGACGCGAAAAGAGGGTTTCCTGAGCTGAACAAGGTGCTGGAAACCAACGAAGGGAAATATTACTTTCAAAAAGCTGAGATTTTTAAAAAATTAATCTGGTATTCCGACAATCCTGATTCAAATTTCAAGATGGTGCCCCTTACTATACAACGGGTCAAAGAGGTAATTACGCTAAATAAAGAAGGCAGGAAACCTGATAAGCTTTTAGAGGACAATAACAATAATTACCCGGAAGTTACAAAAGAGAATGATTTTTTGATCAATGAAAGTATAACACGCTTTGATAATGCCGTGGAGTCAAGGGGAAGGAAAAAAAAGAAAAAAAGGAAAAAAAATAGTAAGTTCAAAGGACAAAATAATGGCAAGCAAAAGCTTTAAAAGATTTTTCTTCCGGGTATTTAAATACACCCTTGCAGGCTTATTCTTCGGAGTGCTTATTTCCTGTGACCAGGATCTTGTTTACGAGGAAAATGAACGTATCCCGGGCAATAAATGGAACCGTTATCACATTCCCGTCTTTGAGGTCGGAATTTCTGATACCCTTGAAGCGCATGACCTTATTATAAATATTAGAAATACAGGCGAATACCCAATGGAGAATCTTTTTTTATTTATTTCGGTTAAAGCTCCGGGGGGAGCATCCACAAGGGACACCATTGAACTTTCTTTAGCTGAATCCTCCGGCAGATGGAAAGGCAGGGGGTTTGGCAGTATCTGGCAAAACAGGTTTTATTACAGGCAAAACGTCCGTTTTGCCGAAAAGGGTAAATTTATTTTCCAGGTGGAGCAGGCTATGAGGATTGAAGATTTGCCAGGGATTGTAGATGTGGGATTAAGGGTGGAAAAGTCGAAGCGTTAACATTGATTTAAGTAATTAAAGAAGTGGCAAAAAAGAAACTGCAAAGATTTGCTGAAATTCCGAAATTCAATAATGTTGTACAGGCCGGTGTAGATGAGGTGCTTAACAATGAACATCGTTTGTGCGGGAAATGGGGCGAATTTTTTTTCTGTTCACCAAATCCAATTGTTATTGAACTTGGATGCGGGAAAGGTGAGTACACCGTAGGACTGGCAAATTTATTTCCGGAAAGGAATTTTTTGGGTGTGGATATTAAGGGATCAAGAATATGGTCCGGCGCCCGGCATGCATATGAGAATAAAATGCAGAATGTCGGATTTTTGCGGACCCGTATAGAAATGATTTCTTCATTTTTTGAAAGAGAAGAGATAGATCAGATATGGCTTACATTTCCGGATCCTCAACTTAAAAAGGCCAGGAAGAGGCTTACATCACCAGCATTTTTGAATCGTTACCGCCGATTTCTCAGGAGCGGCGGACCGGTTCACCTGAAAACAGACAGTCTTGAGCTTCACAATTACACCCTTTCGGTTATCAGGGCAAACGGACTTGAATTGCTTGAAGCAACCACTGACCTCTATAGTTCTGTGCATGCCAGGGAGGAAAATTCCATAAAAACATATTATGAAACCAGGTACCTTGAACAGGGAAAGTCTATCTGCTACCTTAAGTTCAAAGTTGATTGTTTAAAAGAAATTGAAGATCCTGATGAAAACTGAATTTTTCGCCAGATTCTATTAAACCTGATTTATTTGATTGAAAACAAGGGGTTTTTTGAAAAGGTTTATTACGTAACATCGCTAATACCCCCGGGAAGAGTGAGTACCTACGGGGCTATTGCCCGATATCTCGGGGCTGCCGGTTCTGCACGAATGGTCGGATGGGCGTTGAACAACTGCCATGATTCTGGTGAATTCATTCCTGCTCACAGGGTGGTAAACCGCAATGGTATTCTTACCGGGAAACATCATTTTGGCACAGCAAATGCCATGAAGCAACTCCTGGAAAATGAGAATGTTGAGGTTGAAGACGATAAAGTATTAAATTTTGCCCAAATATACTGGGATCCCTGCAGGGAACTTAAATAACCAGGATATTAGTTCCCGGGTGATCCCTTTTTAAGAGGAAAAGGGATCATATCCTTTATATTCTCCAGTAGCTCTCTATTCCTGAAACCGACAAACCAGGGATTAAGATTATCTTTTTTATTATAGATAAGCTGCTGCCCGGTATTGGCAGCCTGAACAACCCCTCCCCCGGCAGCAAGCACTATTGCATGTCCTGCAGCAGTATCCCATTCCCAAATATTTGTAAACCTGGGATATATATCAGCTTCACCCTCGGCAAGCATACACAGTTTAATGGAGCTGCCGGTGGTAACAATCCTGGTATCATGGTATCTTTTACTGAATTCATTAATAAAGCGGCGGGTCCGTTCATCCGGGAAAGACCGGCTGGCCACTATTCCGTAACCCTTTTTGCTGGTGAAGGGAAGCTGAATGCCATTTTCAAGCCAATTTATATCAGAGGGCACATTTACCCAGAACCTGTTATCCGTTCCGGGGCCCTGTTTGCCGGTTAAAATATTGTTAACAGCATCGCCAAAAGAGCCATAAGCTAAATTGTTCAAGGCAGAAGCGTTATTAAAACGCCATGAGCCGAAATTTTTAATTCCGGCATACAAAATATCCCTGACCGGCACATACACCACCCCGGACCAGGGCTGCTGATCAGCTATAAGAGCTATATTAACGGTAAATTCGCCGGTGCCATCAATAAATTCCCTTGTCCCATCCAGGGGGTCAACAAGCCAGAAACGTTTCCATGATTTCCTTTTCCTGTAGGATACAGACCGTCCCTCTTCGCTTAAAACCGGCAGTCCGGTATCCTCAAGCAGGGAGGTTATTACTTTATCAGCCCTGATATCTGCAGTGGTAACAGGAGATTCATCGGCCTTGGCATCAATATTATAATCGTTACTCCTGCCGATATCCATAATTTCCAGGCCTGCCTTTAGCGCAGCAAGGATGGAAATATTAAGCAATTTCCCGTAGTCATCCATCTTATAAAATTAATCCTGCCTGTTATGCCGGGAACATCCGGATATTTTATCATATTTACAGGCAGGAAATAGCATTGGCCGGATGAATTAAACTCAGTTAATTATGGGGGTAAGCAACATATTTCGGAATGATACCGGCCCATGGTCCCCCTGCAGGAAAATCGGGCCGGGAGCAAATACATCTGACTGAATGGCACCCCCGGTAGGTCCGTACACAGGCTGATTGTCGATGATAGTAATGTTGTTAAGAACAACTGTCACATGCCTGTCAACCAATGTGATATCCATCGACTGCCATTCGCCGGCGGGCTTTTCCGCGGCAACCAGGGGAGATATACGGCTGTAAAGACCTCCCATATGATGGCTGCTGGGTTCCATACCATATGAATCCAGAATCTGAATTTCGTACATGCCCCTCAGATAGACTCCCGAGTTACTGCCTTCTGGAACATTGACCTCAAGTGTGAGATTGAAATCCTCAAACTCATCTGTTGTCCGCAAGTTTCCGTATCTGATACGGGGTTCCCCGGGAACCTGCATTGCATCATTAAGCAGAATGCCATCAACGGCCTTCCATCCGTTTACACGGTCATCCCCGATTAGTTCCCAGCCTGTGAGATCAACTCCATTAAACAGCTCAACAGGCTCACCGAGCTCAAGAGCAGAAAGATCAGGTGCAGGAGGAACATCAGGCAGTTTTACACCCTGGAAAAAGGATGAATCAATTCCAATGCCACCGGCCCGCGGCACCATGAAGTAACCAGTGATACTTTCCCCGTCTGCTCTGGCCTCTATCCAGCTGGTAACTGTATGAACCCTTGGTGTATCATCAGTTGCTGTGTCCCTTCTCCGGTTTGAGGTGCGGGTAACATGCAAAACACCCTCCTCTGTAAGAAAAATGTGTGCAACAGGAGATACGCTGCCTCCCCTCCAAAGCAGGTCAGCATCAAGGTAACTATCTTCCTGGCGCACATCAAGCCATCCAACACCACTGCCATCGATATCAAAGCTCCAGTGGCCGGTAAATTTGCTAATATCGGCATTACTCTGAGGGTCATCATTTCCGGCAGTCTGATCCTGGCAGGAAATAAACGGCATAAAAACAGCAATCACTAACAAACTGAAAAAAATTGTTCTCATAATATATTCGGGATTAGGTTATAAAATTTCTGAAAAATTCTGCTCTATCATAGAAATATCCGTTGTGATAACAGGGAAATATAATTCAAATATAAGGATTCTTTACAAATAGAAGTCCGCATTTATCTTTCCATATTTGCAAATCTTTATCCGCAATCCTTATGATAAAAAGTCTTATGATGATGGAGCCCTGCCTGGAACGGGTGCTACAGGCTCAATCTCTACAGGTCCCATCCTGTATTCTTCAGGCCCAAGCCTTAAATTTGAGCTCATAATACTTTCAAGGGTAATATCCTCCCCGGTGTATGCTGATTCTCTCCCCATAATGCATGTCAGTGTTGAGGATGCAAGAGTATCAGCTTCATTAACAGGGTTATCGGTGCGGATGGCGGTCACAAGATTTATCATTTCCTGATCATAGGGAGACACTGGCACCCTGTCCATTGGCAGGCCGTCTTCATCCGTTGGATATTCATACTCCCATAATATATTACCCTCATAATCCATTATCCGGTTTTGGCAATTTGTATATCCCCTGGTTCCGTAAATTACCTGAGATACATTGTTGGTGCACCCGTCAATTTCACGGCACATTCCATGATAACTCTTCTGATCGTCAAATACATAATCCACACTGAAGAAATCGTACATGTTGCCAGAAGGCCTGTGATGCCGTCCTCCCATTCCGGTTGCCCGTATGGGGTATTTTTCAAAGAACCAGTTTAAAATATCAATCTGATGAATAAGCAGATTAACAATTGAATCGCCTGTGAGCCAGGCCCAGTTTGGCCGGTTCCTTATCATGGCCTCCATGTCGCTCCACCCTTCCTGTCTTCTGATGACAGGTGGTGCACCCCTGTTATAATAACAATTGGCTGATATGAGGTCTCCTATGGCCCCGTTTTTTATCTTGCTGAAAGTTTTGACATAATCGTGCTGATGCCGGTATTGGGTGCCTGCAACAACACACAGCCTGGCTGATTCAGCCATTTTACCTGTTGCCATTACTGATCTGGCACCGACAGGGTCAACACCGGCAGGCTTTTCAATAAAGGCATGTTTTCTTGCCTGTATAGCTGCTTCGAAGTGCCTGGGCCTGAAATGTGAAGGGGCAGCTTCAAGGATTATATCAATATCGGAATCTATTACCTGCTTGTATGCATCAAATCCCAAAAAACAATTTTGATCGGGGATATCGACATTATGGCTTTTTTTCAGAGATTCCCTGCAATTGTCAAGACGATCCTGGAAAACATCTGCAAGTGCTGTTACCTGCAGATTGGGCCCTGAATTGAGAAAGTTAATTGCCGCCCCGGTACCTCTGCCCCCGCATCCTATTAATCCCGCTTTTAAGGGTGGGCCGTCAGGTGCCTTTATAGGAAAATCAGGCGCTTCATAACGTTCACCTGATGGTGTACAGGCAGTAAAAAAAGATTTTGACAAGACGGCACCTATTAATCCAAGGGAAAAAGCATCCCCGATAAATTTTCTCCTACCCGGTGATTTAGCTTTATCATCCATAACAGTTTATTTAATATTGATTAATTAATAGATTTTTTTGATCCCTATCAAAATTAAAAAAATAATAGGAGAACTTTCACCCGGTTTAATGGCATTTAATAGCAGTTAAATATTTTCTCTTTTGTCATTAAAATATTGAATAAACTATTGTTTTCAAATTTAAATTCAGATATTTACTAAGGCATGGTATTCATATTCAGTATTTCACTCTCATGGAACCCGCATGTTTATTCATGCTATTTTGTTTGCCGAAGGCTGATGCGGGATTCATATTATTACATACCTGTTTTTTCCCTTTTCTAAACAGTTCATTGTCATGCATTTTTTCTGGTCATGAACCGACTATGTTTTATCTTCAATTATTTATTATTTATATTTGTAGCCAGATTAAATTTAGTTTAAATACTAATAGCTGGAATTTAATTGTGAAGATTCTTAAAACCGGGAGTATTATAAAATAAATTTATATATGTCAATTCTTTAGCTGGTTTTAATACTATAAAATATATCTTAAAATAAGTTTAATTATGGAAAATAGTGTGAAGGAAGAATTACTGGTAAGAGTTAATGAATCCCTTGAAAAGGTAAGACCCTATTTGCAGGCCGACGGGGGTGATATTGAAATTGTCGAACTAACTGATGACAATGTGTTAAGGGTCAAATTAACCGGAGCATGTCATGGCTGTCCCTTTAGCATGCAAACACTTAAGGCTGGTGTGGAGCAGGCTGTTAAAAGCGATGTGCCTGAAATTAAGGAGGTTGTATCAGATTAGCTTTCTTTTTTTTCCACTGCAACAAAATATGTTAAGAATTTTGCAGTTATTGTATTAAATTCATTAAAGCTCTCTGCCTGATTTGTTACTTATAAAATGAACTGATCTCAGTTGGAGGATCTATATTGATTGCTGAAGTATAAACCTTCAAATAACTGCAAATATGTGTGTAAGGCTGAAGATATTCTCTCTTTTCTCCCTTTTTCTGCTCATTACCTCATGCTCCACACAGAAGAACAATCTTTTCACCAGAACATATTTTCAGGTCACTTCCCGGTATAACACATTTTTCAACGGCAGGGAGAGTTTCAGGACTGGCGTGCAAAGGTTAGAAAATCAGTTTAGTTATGATTATAACAGAATACTGCCGGTTTTTCTGTATACCGATCCTGATATTGCCAGATCAATCGCCCCGGAGATGGACAGAGCTATTGAAAAGTCTTCCAAAATCATTACAAACAAATCCATTACAGTAAAGCCTAAAGAGGGTGGAGGATTGTTTGGAAGAGGAGACGGGGATTTCCATAAACAGAACGAATATAACCGGTGGGTAAGAGAAAGCTATCTTCTTGCCGGTAAGGCTCATTTTTACAAACATGATTATATTCCTGCTGCCCAGGCCTTTCTTTTTATAATCCGGGAATACCACATGAACCCCATCAGGCATGAGGCAAAGATTTGGCTGGCAAGAACATACAATGAAAGAGGGAGGTATAACGAGGCCAGATTACTTTTTGAGGAAATGCTCAATGACCCTGAATTCAATTCTGACCTTAGGGTTGAACTATATTCTACCATAGCCGATTACCATCTTAAGCAGGATCAGCTGAAAGAGGCTTCGGTAAACCTGGAAAAGGCTCTTGAAAATACAAGGCGAAAAGAGAGGCGCATACGATATACCTATATTCTTGGCCAGTTGTATGAACGATCCGGCAATTATCATAAAGCTTCCGAATATTACGGCCGCGTAGTCAGTATGAACCCTCCATATGAAATGGCTTTCAATGCACGGATTAGTCAGACAGGAGTTTTCCAGGAAGGTGAAGGGAATGTAACAAATATGATAAATGATCTTGAAAGTATGCTGAAAGATGATAAGAACCGTGACTATCAGGATCAGATTTATTATGCACTTGGAAATATCTATCTGCGCAATAACGATGAGGCAAATGCACTCAGGTATTATGCCATGTCGGCAGCAGCGGCCGGACCGGCATCTTCTCAGAAAGCTGTTTCTTATCTTGCTCTTGCTGATATTTATTTCCAATACCCTGACTATATTACAGCTCAGGCATATTACGATTCTGCAGTAACCAATATGGGACAGGAGTTTCCTGATCAGAGGGCTATCCGGGAGAAAAGCATTATTCTCAGAGAGCTGGTAAGTAATATAAGTCTTTATGAATTAGAGGACAGCCTGCAATTTCTCGCACAAATGAACGAAGCCGGGCGCAATAGTAAAATAGACGATATTATAGCACGGGCAAAGCAGGAGGAAGCAGATGCCCTCGAGCAGGAACGGATTACTCAGCAAACCCCGCAATACCAGGCGGCACGGATATCTCAGGCTGCCCGCCGGCAGGCGGAGCGTTCCGGTGGGGGCAACTGGTATTTTTATAACCAGTCCGCTGTTAATTTTGGTCAGAATGAATTTGAATCACTATGGGGCAACCGTCAACTGGAAGATAACTGGAGACGGTCGAACAGGCAGGTCATTTCTACTGATGAGTTTGCCTTGACCGATGCAGAAGATTTAATTGACGGTACGGAGGATGAAGAAATTACAGACACAGAAAGCCGGGATTATTATTTGAGAAACATACCCCTCACCGAAGAAGATTTGCAAGCTTCACACAGAAGGATACAGGATGCGCTGTTCAATATGGGAGTTATATACAGGGACGATTTTCAGGATTATGAACGATCCATTGAGGCCTATGAATTACTCGTCAGTCGTTATCCGGAGGGGATATATACCCTGTCAGCATATTATGACCTTTATTCAGTTCATCTTCTTAATAATGATCAACGTGGAGCAGAGTTTTACAAAAACCTTATAGTTTCCCGATATCCCGGTTCTTCTTACTCCGCCATGCTTACCAATCCTGATTATTTTAAAGAGCATAAGCAGAAAATGCTGGAAGCAGAACTTTATTATGAGAATACATTTAATCTTTTCCGGGAACATAAATATGCGGAGGTAGAAGAGAGGGCTGTTTACGCTTCAGCAACATGGCCGGAAAGTGATCTTATTCCCAGGTTCGAGTATCTCCGGACACTCTCTTATGGTTCACGCGGAAACATTCCCCTTTTCAGGGAGAAGCTGGAGAATTATATAAACACCTATCCTGAAACAGAAATGGCTGAAAATGCAATCCAGTTTGTTGCTTATCTTGAAGAGGACTACCCTGAAACAATAAGTAAGAGCGGTCTTCCTGTTATAAGTGATATATACAAACCCGACCAGATAGGGGAGCATTATTTTGTAGTAGTTGTTGATAACATTCAGGATATGATAAACAGAATGGTTTTCAATATTGTAAATTTCAATGTGGACCAGTATGCCAGGCTAAATCTTAACATAAGCAGTATAGGGTTCAGCTCCAATTATCAGCTTTTAAGGGTGGATGGATTAACTGATATACCTGCAGCACTTGATTATATGAACCGGTTTTCAGGTTCAAATCAGATTTTTTCAGAAACCGGAAGCGGTGACTTCCCTATGTTTATAATATCCCCTGAAAACTATAATTTGTTTATGCAGGATAAAAACATCCCTTCCTATCTGAATTTTTTTAATGATGAATATCTTAACCGGTAGTTGCCGTGTCTGAGGCTTTATAAGGTTGCTGCACAGATTATTAGTCATTAATCAGATAGGTTGTCATTATCACAAATTAATTACGCCAATGAAGCAAATAACGATATTGTGGGCTGATGATGAAATAGATCTTCTCAAACCGAATATTATCTTTCTTGAGTCAAAAGGATATAAAGTTCTGACCTCAACAAACGGGCAGGATGCCATTGAGCTGGTGCAGTCACATAGACCTGACCTGGTTTTTCTTGATGAATACATGCCGGGTTTAAGCGGATTGGAGACCCTGGAAATAATAAAAAGCTCTTTTCCTTCACTTCCGGTGGTTATGATTACCAAAAGTGAAGAGGAGGATATAATGGAAGAAGCAATTGGTTCAAAAATTTCCGATTACCTTATTAAACCGGTGCACCCAAAACAAATACTGCTGTCTATAAAGAAGAATATTGATACCCGCCGGCTTGTAACTCAAAAAATTACCTCTTCCTACCAGGTTGAGTTTGGGAATTTAACCATGGCAATAAATACTGCCGCCTCTTTTGAGGACTGGGTGGATGTATACAGGAGGCTGGTTTATTGGGATATGGAGCTGGAAAACTCGGTAGATACCGGAATGAACGAGGTAATAGCCCAGCAGAAGCATGAGGCAAATAATGAATTTGCAAAATTTATTAAATCAAATTATTCTGACTGGTTTAAGGATAACCCGGACAGGCCCCTTCTTTCTCATAATATTTTACCACAAAGAATATTTCCTCTTCTCAAACAATCGGAGAAGGTTGTTTTCATAATGATTGACAATCTTAGATATGACCAGTTAAAGTCTATTCTTCCCGATATAAGGGAGTATTACCAGGTTGAAAGGGAAGAGCTTTACTGCAGCATTTTGCCAACTGTAACCCAGTTTGCCAGGAATGCAGTTTTCGGTGGGTTGATGCCACAGGATATTGAGAAACTTTATCCGCAGCTATGGAGCGATGAGGATGATGAAGGCAGTAAAAACCTGAATGAAAAAGAGCTGCTTGTTAAGCAGCTTAAAAGGACGGGAAATGATCCAAATATCTTTTATGAGAAGGTGGTTAACAGAAAAAGCGGGAAGAAACTCTCAGAGAATATTTCATCGGTCATTAATAATACTTTAACTGTCCTTGTTTATAATTTTGTTGACATGCTTTCCCATGCCCGTACTGAAATGGATGTAATAAAGGAGCTTGCCAGCGATGATGCAGCTTACCGGTCCCTGACCCGTTCATGGTTCCGCCATTCATACCTGCTGGATTTGTTAAAAGAACTCTCTGATAAAGACGTAAAAGTAGTTATTACTTCAGATCATGGATCGGTAAAGGTGGATAATCCCATTAAAGTTATAGGCGACCGGCATACTACAACCAATTTACGATATAAGCAGGGTAAGAATCTTAATTATAATCCCAGGCAGGTATTTGAAATACAAATTCCCTCGAGTATACATCTTCCGAGAACAAATGTTAGTTCCACCTACATTTTTGCTACTGGCGGTGATTTCTTTGTCTATCCAAATAATTATAACTATTATGCCAATTATTACAACAATACATTTCAGCATGGAGGAGTATCCCTGGAGGAGATGCTGGTGCCCTGTATTTTTCTTGAACCTCTGAAGAGATGAGTGAGAATATGATCCGGAGCTTTGACCTGGGTAATATAGATGATATTGCCTGCGAGCTGCTCAATATGTTTCCAGATGCAGGCATATTTGCATTTTATGGTGAAATGGGTGCAGGAAAAACCACCTTTATCAAAGCTTTATGCCGCTGCCTGGGAGTTGAGCAGATTGTAACAAGTCCCACTTTTGCCATTGTAAATGAATATAAGGATAAGCAGGGTAGAAAAAGTTATTTTCACTTTGATTTTTACAGGATAGAAAAAGTTGAAGAAGCTCTTGATATGGGTTACGAAGATTATTTTTACAGCGATAATCTTTGTTTTATAGAATGGCCCGGGAAGATCGATGAACTTTTACCTGAAGGTACCGTAAGGCTCATGATTGATATAGTGGATGAGGAAAAGCGTCGGCTGCGACTGCTTTAGGCTGCTTTTTTCCAGATATTAATAAAGGATAGCGAAATATTTGAACATCTTTCTCTTTTTCCTTAACTTGCTGTTTGTTTTTTAGAATTTATTAATAAACTGTAAATGACACATCAGAATTTGCCACATTCATGGGCCCTGGGTAAGGGTAGTCTTTTACCACAGGAAGAGGTGCTTGAGACAGGCAGAAAACGCAAACAACTGGTAATTGGTATTCCCAGGGAACTGCAGGAGGATGAGGGCCGCATATGCCTCACCCCCGAAGCAGTTGAATTTATTGTGGGCAACGGGCATCAGGTAATGATTGAGACAAAAGCCGGAGCCGGGGCTAATTACAGCGATACTGATTACAGTGAATGCGGCGGTTATATTGTAAATGATCATAAGGAGATATTTTCCAGGAGCGATATCATAATGAAGGTTTCCCCCCCGGTTATCGGGGAAATTGAGTATATGAGCGGACATCAGCTACTTATATCTGCACTCAGGTATAAAATTCAGGAGAAGAATTTTTTTCAGCAGCTTATGAAGAAAAAGATCACTGCAATATCTTTTGAGCATTTAAGAAGCAATGACAATTCCTTTCCCGTTATTCGCTCAATGAGTGAGATTGCCGGTGGTGCTGCCATTCTTATAGCTGCTGAGTACCTTTCCAACCGAAATAAAGGTAAGGGAGTAATGCTGGGAGGAATTTCCGGAATTACTCCAACAGAAGTAGTTATTATTGGAGCAGGTGCTGCTGCCGAATCAGCTGCCAGGGCAGCACTGGGGCTCGGTGCTTTTTTAAAGGTGTTCGATCATTCCATTGACCGGCTTCGCAGACTGCAGATTAACCTGGGGCAAAGACTGCATACCTCTATTTTCCATCCAAGGGTAATAACCAGATCTCTCAAATCGGCTGATGTGGTGATCGGTGCACTCCACCTGGGAAGTGAATCACCAAACTTTTTTATCACTGAAGAGATGGTAAAAGTGATGAAAAAAGGATCTGTAATAGTTGATTTGAGCATAGATTATGGAGGATGTATTGAAACATCGGAGTGCAGGTCCCTCTCTTCTCCCGTGTTTACAAAACACGGGGTAATTCATTACTGCGTTCCCAATATTACTTCAAGAGTTTCCAGGACGGCTACCATTGCTTTGAGCAATATTTTTGCTCCCCTGATACTCTCTATTGGTGAATCCGGGGGTATAAAGGCTTCTCTTATTGAGGATATGGGATTACGCAGCGGGACTTATCTATATAATGGATTACTTACTAATGCGTTGATAGGTAGCTTGTTTGACATTCCCTCCAAGGATATAGATTTGCTGATGGCCGCTTTTTAAAAAAATGCTCTCATTTGTATTCCGCCGGTATGAATAAACCTGGCGCCCTGAGCTGTCCTGCCGTTGTAGTTAAGGCTCATTTGAAGGCTGCCGGTTAGGTTTTGCTGGTATTGGACCGTCATGACTATATTGCTTCCCGGTTTCAATCCTTGCAGCATCTCCCATGCCACCGGCGAATTTGGAGGAGCATTGAACTTTATATAATAATAGTCTGCCTTTGCAGTTATGCTTCCTTTCGAGGGTATAATGTATCTGAATTCTGTTCCTGTATTGCGTTGTTCAGCTTTTTCTTTTCCCGGATTATTTTCCTGACTGGTCCATTTCATATGCATGGATGTTTGTAATGAATGGCCGGTTTGTAATGAAATGTCCAGTTCTGCGGATAATATGTCTATATCAAAGTTCTTCCCGGGGAAGAACCCGGAGGTATATGACTTGATGCCTTTTTCCAACTGGCTGCTCAGGATCATGGATTGTGTTACATTAAAACTGGTATGCAAACCATCTGAGCGCATTTGCCTAATGTCAAAACCGTTTACCAGGAGATTCTTGGACATATTGTTCTGATGAAGATAATCGATGGAGAGCGGTATGCTAGCGGGCTGAAACGACAGGGTGTTTCTCAGGGAGGATGAAAGGTTTATCAGGTTAGTGTCGTTAATATTGGTGAAGAAAGGATTAATGCCATTAAGTATATTAGTATGTCCGGTCTTTTTCCCCGATCTGAATGCTGCCTGGTTGGAAAAGAATGAAAGCACCCTTCTCCAGTCCCCGCTATTTTGCCAGCTTGCAGGGGAATTGAGACGGATAATCTGGTTAAACTGGTTTGACCGGACCCTGACAAAGTCATTCCCGGGAATCATTACACGGACATAGTTGGCCTGATCGGGAAATGCAGCAGGTTCAAATTCATCAAGTTCTTTTATGCCGTTTTCATTGTAGTCAGTCCATGTATGTGTTCCTTGTCCGCGCGCAACTTCAATAAACATATAATCTTTTTTTACTTCAAGTCCTGAACCAGTTTCATAAAAACCTGAGCCCTCAATAATGCCTTTTAAAATCCTCAGGCTGTTCTCCAGTCTGCCGTTAATTGAATTTTCAGGTACGGCCGGCTGCCCGTTGCCGCTCTCAATTTTAAGTTGCCGGTGATGCAATGTTCCGGATAGCCTGTTGCCCGGCTGTAGTTCTGATCTGAAGCCTGTTGAAAATTCCCTGGCAAATGAGGATGGTTCAAATTGATTCAACAGGGGGAGCTTATCCTCTCTTTCCCTGTACGATGTGAAAAAATGAAATTTTGAGGTGTCATCGTTTTCAATGAAAACCTCTTTCTGATGAAAAGTAAAACTTAGAGCTGAAAACTGTCCGCTTCCCTTTTCCACTATTTTATTATTTTCTCCTTCTGACCGTATGCCCAGCCTGATAAGCCACAGGGGCCTGCTCACCTCCGCCATGTGCCTGAGAAATTCCGTGCCAATAGCCTCGCTTCCGGAATGAAGGTAACTAAACGACAATTTGCTGTCAAAACCGGCAGCCCCTGTACTGGCTTCGACAATGTTTTTGATTCCTGAATAATTGCCTGAAAGATTGAGGTATTCTCCCCTGTAATGCATAAAATCGCCTGATCTCCTTTTGTAACCGGCAAACCAGTTTATTTTCCGTTCATCATCATTACCGTTAATTTCCGTAAGGTTCCAGTCCCTTTCAAACTCTACTGGTCTGAACCGCTCAGTAGAGTTAAAATTACTGCCAAGATGTTCAAAGTCAACCCCCCCTTCCAGAAGATCCCCGTCCTTACCCAGCGGGAAACTGCTCTTTAGACCGGCTCTTAAAGCCAGGCCGACGTTATCTTCATTGTTCAGGTCTGAGAAGGTGTTCCTGTCTGAATTACTGATTGCAAGCTCTATTGATGCTTCAGTATTACCGGTGAGGGCATTATTTCCACCCATACTTACAACCTGGTGTTTTTTAGGGGTAACAAGCAGCCTTATGGGTTCGTGGCTACCCCCGGGAATTCCGTTAACCGGAGGCACCCAGCTGAAAACACGTCCATTTGCAGTACTTTCAGCTGGTTTGTAGTTCCCACGGGCCTCTCCCACATAAGAAAATGCCAGCCTGTAATGTGCTTTTTCCGGGTCAATGGATTGCTGGTATATGCTGTGGGTTATCCCATCGACAATGGTATCGGTTTTTTTATATATCACCATATCATTACGAAACTCAACGCTGTCCACGGCAGGAACCCAGGCCTGATGCAGGCTGTCGCCAGTCCTGGAAAGCAGTTCTTTCTCCCCTTCCTTCAGCTCCTGCATCAGGGGCTGGTTCCTTGCATCATGTTCGGAGAATAAATTGACAAAATAATTCCCGTTCTCAGTTGATATTTCAGCAGTATTGGAAAGCAGGAATCTGGTATAGTTCCTGTCTGAATATTCAAATTCGACAACTATCCTGCGGTCTTTGGTAATTGGGGTATTGGAGGTAAAGGTTATTTCTGCCAGGTTATAATCAATGGTATAATCCCTGTCTGTGCCTCTTGACAGAAGCCTGCCGTCAACAAAAACCCTTTCCGATCCTGCCAAAACTATTATGAATACCTCATTATTGGACCCCGTTAACTTGTATGGTCCCTGTATACCCTCTTTACCGGTGAAACTGTTACGGTGGAAACGTCCCCTGGAAATTGCTGCACTGGCGGTATTCCTTATATTGTTAACTGAACCTGATCCGGGTTCAGTTACTGATGCAAATTGAATGCCCTGCCCTTTCTTATCAAGAGGCAAAAAAATTCCTCTTCCCCCTTTTACTTCGAAATCGCCAGCCGTGAGGCGGTGGTCATCATTATAAAGCTGTATGAACACCTTGTCAAATTCATGTATCTGGCGGGAATAGCCCTCTGGTTGGAGTGGTATGTTCTGGTCGGAGATAGTGGCGATAATATTGATATTATCATCAAGTTTTCCCGATAACTGCAGGTTAAGGTTAGAATTGACTATTACATCCTGGTTATTCCCGAAGCTTACACCCCGGGAAATACTTCCGCTTCGGGTCAGGGTTTCTTCTTTCCATATATCATCACTTACTGGGCGGTATGTATACCGTTGCAGATCCTCAGTGCCTGCCTTTCTCTGCCAGGGGATTATAAGGTTACTTTTTTTTCTGCTAAGGCTTAAATCCGGATCAACCTTAAAAACACGGTAGCTGACCAGTATCTCTCTTCCAAAATAAGGGAAATTTTCATTAAGGATAAGAAGAGAGTTCAGGGGACATGTTAGGTAAAATGAGTCATCAATTTTTTCCTTCCCGGGTATGTGCAAAATGATTGTCCCGGGAACAATCCGGAGAGTGTCCAGCCGGATGGTATCACTATCTGCAATGATGCTCTTTTCCCTTAACCCTGAAAGATCCTGGGGAAAAAGACCTGCCGGCAGCAGGAGAACCGAAATTATTATAATAAGCTCTTTCAAAAAAGGTGGCAGCTTAGGTAGTTGTAAGAACGAAAATAATAACAATTCGGTACATGTCTTAATGAGTTTATATTTTGTCTTATATTTGTTACGCCGGACCCCTTATGATAATCATATATCAGTACTGACTTTGCTACCGTTACAGCTATTTCAATTTTCTCCTCATGCACATTGGTTATAATCTTTTCATAGCTTTTTATTCCATGGCATTATGCCTGTTGTCTCCTTTTCATTCCAAGGCTGCATTGTGGTACAGGGGAAGAAAAGGGTTTTTCCGCCGTTGGGCCGGATTTGATTCGGGCGGACGTAAACTTTTATGGTTTCATTGTGCATCGCTGGGAGAGTTTGAGCAGGGCAGGCCTGTGATTGAGGAGATAAAAAAAAGGGACGGGAATATTTTTATATTACTCACTTTCTTCTCACCCTCGGGCCTGGAGATCAGAAAGAACTATCCCCTGGCCGATGCTGTATGTTACCTTCCTGCCGACACGACATCAAATGTCCGAAAATTCCTGGATACCTTTAAGCCTGATATTGCTGTTTTTGTGAAGTACGAGTTCTGGTTTAATTATATTGCCGGACTAAAAAGGAGAAATATACCCTTATATCTTATTTCTGCAAACTTCAGACCCGACCAGGTATTCTTTAAATGGTACGGCAGATGGTTTAAAAACATGTTGCATATGTTCAGCCATATTTTTGTGCAAAGTGATAGTTCCCGGAATCTGTTAGAGTCTTCTGGTGTAAAAAATGTTTCCGTCGCCGGAGATACCCGCTTTGACCGGGTCCGTGCCCTTGCCGGGAAAAGTGTTGAAATTCCTGCTGCAGCAGCTTTTTCGGGGGACTGCTTTACGATAGTTGCCGGCAGCACCTGGCAGCCTGATCATTCATTATGGGTAAGGTTCATGAATGAGACCGGGCATGATGTCCGGCTTATCATTGCACCACATGAGATAGACGAAAATGAGATTGACAAACTCCTGGGCCGTTTCAGGAAAAGGGCAGTGAGGTATTCCCGTGCCCTAACAACTGATCCTGGAAGTGCCTCTGTATTGTTAATTGACAATATAGGCTTATTATCCTCACTGTATCGTTATGGCCAACTGGCATATATAGGGGGAGGATTTGGCAAAGGTATTCATAATGTGCTGGAGGCATGCGCCTACGGACTTCCGGTAATCTTCGGGCCGAATTACAGGAAATTTCGGGAGGCAAGGGAACTCATTGAGGCAGGAGGCGCTTTTACCGTCAGCAACTACAAGGACCTTGTTACCTGTGTGGATGATCTGATTGCAACTCCCGATAAATTAAACAGGAGAGGGGAAATAGCAGGTAATTATGTAAAAAACGGCACTGGTGCAAGCAGCCTTATTGCTGACCGGATCTTATTTACCCTTATCAGTCAGCGATAGCCATTTCCCCCTGGTTAACCTTTATCATTGCAAAGGGTAACAAATAGCTGGTGGCTGCTAACTCTTACTGTTGTGTCTGTCAGGCCTTCAATTATCTTCAGTCAGGCTGGGCCAACCTCTCAGTGCCCCCGATAATGTTTATGGTAATGTGAATATAAATTCGCAACTGAAAACAACCTGTGTATTAAATACACAATGAAACTGACAGTGTCTGTTTAGCATCATAGTTATAAACCCTCCGATATTTCTGTGTCGCCAGCTATAAATGATTGCCCTGTTTAAGTTTGAGGCAATCGGGTACGGATTTTGATTTAAGTATTTGTAAGAGCACGCAGTCATGGTTATGTTTCGGTAACAGATACCAGCTCCAGGGACAGACTCCGGGTAGTGATTGTGAACACTCAAACCATGCTTTCAGTTAATCATGAAAATATTAGCTTTTATATTGGCTTTTACAACCATTGTTACAGGATCTTTTTCCAGGGACCCTGCCACGGCAGCCATTCATGGCCGGGTTGTGGATGCACAGGGGCAAGACCTTCCTGGTGTCACCATCTTTGCCATACACACCCCAACTGGTGCTGCATGGGAGACCATCTCACGGGTGGATGGAAGGTTTAACCTTTCCGGCCTGCACACAGGAGGCCCCTATAGCCTGACTTTTACTTCTGTGGATTACCGGCCGGAAGAGATTACCGGTATCCGGTTAACCCCTGGTGAGGAAAGATATCTTAGTATCATTCTGATTGAAAAGGAGGATGCACTTGCCGAGATTGTTATTGCGGAGTTCACGGATGGAACTTTTAATATAGGACGTACAGGTGCCACTACAAATATTGATGCCGGGATAATTGGTTCATCACCTTCGATATCCAGAAGCCCTGATGACCTTACCCGACTGACACCGCAGAGCAGGGGTGCCAGTTTTGCCGGTCGTGACAACCGGTTCAACAATTATACCCTGGACGGTATAATTTATAATAATAGTTTCGGACTTTCCGGCTTTCAGCTTCCAGGTGGTAATCCGTTAAGCCTTGAGTCCATAGAAGGGATTAGGGTTAATCTTGCTCCTTATGATGTACGCCAGGGGGGATTTACCGGAGCCGGCGTAAATATAATCAGCAAAAGGGGTGATAATCAATTCCGGGGAGCTGTTTATGCTTACTACAATGACGAGCATTTTTCCGGCACAAAAGCGGGTACCTGGGAGCTTCTAGCTGATGAAATCTTTACCCGTATTACTGGGGCATCGGTGA
Source organism: Bacteroidales bacterium (assembly GCA_007132225.1). Classification (GTDB taxonomy): domain Bacteria; phylum Bacteroidota; class Bacteroidia; order Bacteroidales; family PUMT01; genus PXAP01. The sequence goes on from SLPB01000061.1 coordinate 46,305, forward strand.
GCGGACCGGTTTTGGGTGACAGGCTTTTTTTCTTTTTCAGTATTGAGCAGGAAAAAGGTTCAGGCCCCGGACTGCAAAAAGTGTCATCACGTCCGGGGCTGGCTCCCGACGGACTGCGGGTTTCCAGGGTCCCTGCCAGCGAGCTGGACTTTGTACGGGAAAAAATGATGCAGCTTTATGGATATGAAACAGGAGGTTACCAGGGATATGGTTTTCTGGATGAAGGATTGCGTATTAATGCACGGCTGGATTTTAATATAAACCCCAGCAACAAGATGATGGTTCGGGTTAACCACTATACGGCATTTCGTGATGCTCCGGTTAACGCAAACAGTCTGCACTATAATCCCGAAGCATTGAGATACCGCAATACCAGCCGGTCTGGAATAGAGGCGATGAATTTCCGTAACAGCCACTATTCTGCAGATTATAATGTTACCTCTGTTGCCGGTGAGCTCAACACCTTTATAAGTCCTTCAATGGCAAATAATTTCCGCATTGGGTACAGCAAAGCAGAAGATCCTGTCAGAACCATTCCCGGCAGACAATCATTCCCGTTTATTGAGGTACTTGAATTTGAAGGCACAACACCATATTATTATATGACAATGGGGAATGAGTTATTCTCTGCAGGCAACGAGCTTTTAAATAATACTTTAAATATTACCAACAACTTTTCTTTCCACGCCGGCCGGCATAATTTAATTTTTGGGGTGAGTCTTGAATACTTGACTTTCTACAATGCCTTCAATCCTGTAATAAATGGTTTTTACCGGTTCAACTCCTTCGATAATTTTACTGCTGCGGTGATTGAAAGAGATTTTAATATAAGGCCTGACCTTTTCCTTCAGGGATACCCTCTTAATGAAGAGGATGATGGTCCGGTTGATGAAACGGCTTTCGGGCAGGTTGGTTTATATATCCAGAACAGGTTTGAAGCTTCTTCAAGGATCAACCTTACCCTTGGCATTAGAATCGACGTACCTTTTTACCCGGTTGATCTTCCAAAAAACCCTGCACTGGATGACATGAACCTCAGGTTCACAAATCCCCGCACCGGCGAAAATATTGTTCCTGACGTAAGTGAATTACCAGGGGTACATCCATTGTGGTCACCCAGGATCGGTGTAAATTATGACGTATTTGGCGACATGAGTTTGCAGGTAAGGGGTGGAACCGGTCTGTTCTCCGGCCGTGTGCCATTTGTGTGGATATCCAACCAGGTAAACAACAATGGCCTCGCCCGGGGAGGATATGGCATGACTCCCGGGCAATGGGGGATAGATGGCAATCCTCACTGGCAAGGTTTTCAGGATGATGTTGCTTTCTATCGTCCCGATCCTGCAGCACAGCAAGGCGTGGTTTCGGAAAATCTTGCCATTACCGACAGGGAATTTAAGCTTCCACAGGTCTGGAGAACCAATATTGCTGCCGATTATGTGTTTCCCTATGATGTGGTAGCAACCCTGGAAGGAATCTATTCGCTTGACATAAACAGTCCACTTGCTTTAAATGTGAACACCACCCGGCCTGCCCAAAGGTTGAATAATCCATATCCTTTTCCCTACTGGCCCTACGAAGAAAACTTTTATGACAACCCGGAATTTACAAATGTGATAATGCTGACCAATATAAATGCCGGATTCTATGCTTCAGTCACTGCAGAGTTGTCAAGGGAGTTCGGGGAGTATGGTAACGCATGGATTGCCTATACCAGGAGCATTTCAAGGGATTACGGACTTGAAGGTGGTTCACAGGCAGCATCGCTGTGGCCATTTACAGTGGTCGATGACCGGAATGATCCCCGAATGGGATTTTCACGTTTCGACCAACCAAACAGGCTGGTAGCCATGGTTACAATTAACACACGAGCATTGGGAAACCGTTTTAATACTGGTATCTCCCTGGTTTATGACGGAGGTGAGAGAGGTCGGTTCAGCTATACATATTCAGGCAGCTTTAATGATGGAGCTGATCGCCTTATGTATATTCCCGTTTCACAGCATGATTCCTATCTTGTTGACAAAATGGCTGACGGGGAGATTGTAATGACAGCCGAACAGCAGTGGGAAATACTTGATAAATTTATAAGCCAGGATGCTTACCTTGATAATAACAGGGGCAGGGTCGCTGAACGAAATGGTGCAAAATTTCCCTGGATGCATCATTTTGATCTGAGGGTTACCCAGGATTTAGTATTGCGCCCAGGAGAAAATCACTATAAGCTGCAAGGTTTTTTGGATATTATCAATTTTGGCAATTTGATAAATTCAAAATGGGGAGTCGGTAAAACCAGTGTTCAGAACAACCTGATGAATTTTGAAGGGGTCGACATTCACGGTAACGGAATGTTTACCATTAACACAGTTCCCGGTACCGGTGATTTCCCGAGATCCTCATACAGGAACCTTATAGGGCTTGACCGGACCTGGTCCGCACAAATTGGATTACGCTTATCTTTAAACCATGTTCCACGATTATAACCGGGGATACAATATCCGGAAATTTAATACTGCATATGTCTATTTGTATAACGTTCAAGCAAATAGAGTGCATAGTTAATAACCTTGATCCATTTGTTGATAACTACAAAGTGGGACATGATGTAAAAACAGCATGCATTATTTAATTTTGATATCCTACACAGGTCTCCACCTGACTTTTTATATAAACTGTTGTTATAAAGGCCATTAATAAGCTAATTTTCATATAGACTATGATGTTAAATTATTCGTTTAACAGATATAATCATCTGCACAAAAATATTGAATAGAAATAAAGTATGGATCCGCACCGGAATGTTACTCTTACTTACTATAAGACATTAAATTATTAATTTTACAAAGACTTGGATATAAATGAAAACTACAGCGATGTCAGTGAAAAATAGAAAAGGCGATGACCCCATAAGTAATAAGCCTGAACCACATATTAATACATACACCGATGAGGAAGCATTCAGGCATTCCCGGGAATATTTCAGGGGTGATGAACTGGCAGCACGAGTATGGATTAACAAATATGCACTGAAAGATTCTCTCGGCCGTCTCTATGAACTTACTCCCGATTATATGCATCGCCGGCTTGCAGGCGAGATTGCAAGAATTGAAAAAAATTATCCCAATCCCCTGGGAGAAGAAGATATTTATCAATTGATGAAGGAGTTTAAGTATATTGTTCCCCAGGGAGGACCAATGAGCGGCATAGGAAATAATTTTCAGCTTGTTTCACTTTCCAACTGTTTCGTTATTGGAGATGATTCGGGTATTGATTCCTATGGCGGAATTATGAAAGTGGACCAGGAGCAGGTCCAGTTAATGAAGAGAAGAGGAGGGGTTGGCCATGACCTTTCACCTATCAGGCCTTCAGGAAGCCAGGTTTTAAATTCCGCACTTACCTCAACCGGTGTTGTTCCGTTTATGGAAAGATATTCAAATTCAACCCGGGAAGTGGCCCAGGATGGGCGAAGGGGTGCTTTAATGCTGACTATTTCAATAAAACATCCCGATGCTGAAAAATTTATAGATGCAAAGCTTCAGGCAGGCAAGGTTACCGGAGCCAATGTGTCGGTAAAGATTGATGATGAGTTTATGAAGGCTGTTACTGAAAAAAAACCTTATATCCAGCAGTTTCCTGTAAATTCCGATAATCCGGAAATAAAGAAAGAGATAGATGCAGGCAAGCTTTGGGAAAAGATAGTGCATAATGCATGGAAATCGGCCGAACCCGGAATCCTTTTTTGGGATACTGTTTTACGGGAATCGGTGCCTGATTCATATGCGGATATGGGTTACAAAACTGTGTCAACCAATCCCTGCGGAGAGATACCTTTATGTCCGTATGACAGTTGCCGGCTACTGGCGATTAATCTATACAGCTATGTAAATGAGCCATTTACCAAAGAGTCTAAATTTGATTTCGATAAGTTCAGGCAGCATGTGGGATATGCTCAGCGGATAATGGATGATATTATTGATCTGGAGCTTGAGAAAATTGACCGGATACTTGAAAAGATTTCTAAAGACCCTGAGGATGATGAGATCAAGCGTGTAGAACGCAAGCTTTGGGAAAATATCAGGATCAAGGCTGAAGAGGGACGACGCACAGGTGTCGGAATAACTGCCGAAGGTGATATGCTTGCTGCACTTGGTCTGACATACGGTACTGATAATGCCAATGATTTCTCAACTGAAATACATAAAACCGTGGCACTTGAAGCCTACCGCTCATCCGTCAGCATGGCCAGGGAGAGGGGAGCTTTCGCCATTTACGATTCTCAGCGTGAGAAAGACAATCCTTTTATTAACCGGTTGAAAAAGGAAGATGAGCAATTGTACCGGGATATGGTCCGGTACGGACGGCGTAACATTGCACTGCTGACCATAGCTCCCACTGGCACCACCAGCCTTATGACCCAGACCACATCGGGAGTTGAACCCGTTTTCATGCCGGTTTACAAGAGAAGACGCAAGGTAAACCCGAATGACAAAAATTCAACCGTCTCTTTTGTTGACGAGGTTGGTGATTCATGGGAAGAATATAACGTTTTTCATCATAAGTTCCTTACCTGGCTGGAGGTAAACGGTTACGACTCCAACGAAGTAAAGAAGTATGATGATGATGCTGTTGATGAACTTGTTGCCAAATCACCTTACCATAAGGCCACATCAACTGATGTTGACTGGCTTAGCAAGGTAAGGATGCAGGGAGCAATTCAGAAATGGGTTGACCATTCAATAAGCGTTACCATCAACCTTCCTGAAGATGCAAAGGAAGATCTGGTTGGCGAATTATACGTAACCGCCTGGAAGAGCGGATGCAAAGGAACCACAGTTTACCGTGAGGGATCCCGTGCAGGGGTGCTGGTATCAAACAGAAAGGAAAAGAAAGGGGAAGATGTTCATGTACCCAAAAAACGGCCCGAAGTACTGGAGGCTGATGTGGTAAGGTTTATGAACAATGATGAGAAATGGATAGCTTTTGTGGGCAAGCTTGATGGAAGACCTTATGAGATATTTACAGGGAAGGAGGATGATGATGTTTTCCCGGTACCAAAAACTATCAAGAAAGGCTATATCATTAAAAGGGTGCAGGAAGACGGGACCAAGCGCTATGATTTCAGATATATTGACAAATTTGGCTACGGGAACACTTTTGAGGGGTTGTCACGAATATTTGATGTTGAATTCTGGAATTATGCCAAGCTTATTTCCGGAGTATTGCGGCACGGCATGCCCATCCCCGATGTTGTTGACCTGGTTTCCTCTCTCAGGCTTGACAGTGAAAATATAAACACCTGGAAAAACGGGGTTGAACGTACACTTAGAAAGTATATTCCCAATGGTACCAAAGCCAAAAAGGGATCGCTCTGCCCAAGCTGTGATTCCGGTAATTTGATGTTCCAGGAGGGATGCCTCACCTGTCAGGATTGCGGTAATTCAAAATGCGGTTAGACAACATTAATATTCAGGCCGCCTGAGGCTTTCAATTCCTTATACTTAAAAATAATCACCCGGTTCTCTTAAGATCGGGTGATTATCCATATTCCGGACCTGACAGATAACCGGACTTAATAACTTTGCCGCAGGGTTTGTTGACAGCCATTAGCCTAAAACCCCAAGCTCCCTGCCAATCTTTGTAAAAGCAGCAATACATTTGTCGAGATGGTCAGTGCGGTGGGCTGCTGATACCTGAACCCTTATCCGGGCCTGATCTTTTGGTACAACGGGGAAATAGAATCCAATTACAAATATTCCCTCATCCAGCAGCCTGGCAGCAAAATCCTGGGAAAGCTTTGCATCATAAAGCATTACAGCGATAATGGCAGATTGGGTGGGTTTGATATCAAAGCCTGCAGCTTTCATTTTCTCCATGAAATAGCTGGTGTTGATGTGTAGTTTATCCTGAAGCTCATGAGTTTCGGCCATCATATCGAACATTTTTATACCTGCATTCACAACTGATGGTGGCACCGAGTTAGAGAAAAGGTATGGCCTTGATCGTTGCCGTAAAATCTCAATTATCTCTTTCCTTCCTGTTGTGAAGCCTCCTATGGCTCCTCCAAAGGCTTTCCCAAGTGTCCCCGTAATTATGTCGACCCTTCCACGCATATTGAAAAGTTCGGTTACGCCCCTTCCAGTTTTACCTACTACTCCGGCAGAATGACATTCGTCCACCATTACCATGGCATCGTATTTCTCAGCCAGTTCATTTATTTTATCCATTGGTGCCACGTTGCCGTCCATGGAGAACACGCCGTCGGTTACTATTATGCGAAATCGCTGCGCCTGCGCTTCTCTTAGTTTTTCTTCAAGGTCAGCCATATCTGCATTCTTATACCGGTAACGCTGTGCTTTGCAAAGCCTGACACCGTCAATTATGGACGCGTGATTCAGGGAATCGGAGATAATGGCATCCTCACTGGAAAATAATGGTTCAAAAACTCCGCCGTTTGCATCGAAACAGGCAGCATACAATATTGTCTCTTCGGTGCCGAAGTATTCAGCTATCCTGGCTTCCAGTTTTTTATGCAGGTCCTGCGTTCCGCAGATAAACCTTACTGAAGACATGCCGAACCCGCGGGAATCCATTCCCTCTTTTGCAGCCTCTATTAGTGCAGGGTGATTTGAAAGGCCAAGATAATTATTGGCACAGAAATTAAGAACCCTGTCCCCATTTTCGACTTCAATCTCAACATCCTGGGGCGATGTTATGATCCGTTCCTTTTTAAAAAGTCCTTCAGACCGGATGCTCTCAAGCTCTTTATGTAGGTGTTCTTTAATTTTTCCGTACATTCGGTTATTATTATGGTTTGCACATAACTTCAGGTGATTTACCCTTAACAAAGATAACTTTTTAGCAGGCATTTTTGAGCAGTTGCCCCTATGTTGAATAATAGTTGGTCCATTTTTATAATCTCAATGCCAAAAAAGCACTTATTTTTTCAAAATCAGGGCTACCCACTTTTGTCCGGTTGAGGGGGCAGACAATGTTTGCTTTCCTCCTCCTGAAATTGTGAAAGTTGCACTCCATTCGGACTCCTCTATTTTGAGCCATTTCACTTCAAAATCACCGGATGCCTCACTCATATCAATCTCCACGCTTCCTCCGTCTCTAAAATACACAGCATATTGTTTACCAATCTCCGCAAGGCACCAGGCCTCATTATAGCTTCTGTTACTTAAAAGGGAGTTGTTTGGCTCACTGGTGAACACATTAAATTCATTGAAAAGCATTCTTGCACTTTTGATATGGGCCTGTGCATCCGCATTAATTCCTATACCTGATGGAGGCCTGTGAAACCTGGCAGAAGCGGCTCCGGCAAACAGGGAAACCCAGAAATGTGTTATTCCTCTAATTGACCCTCCTGTCCACCCTAACGAACCCCCATATAATTTAACTGCAGTGAGAGGCTTCATATCGGTTTCTGTTTTTTCATCTGCTATATCCTCTTTAGCTGCAAGCCAATTGTTATAATATGCATCATAATCAGAACCTTCCCAGTTTTGAGAAAAGTCATAAAAATCATATTTTGAAGAACGCCTGATTTCCTGTTGCCTTGGATTGTTTAATTCATTTTCTCTTGCCTGATTTGTGACAAACACATTTTTTCCTTCACTTTCAGCTTTATCCTTTATATAATTAGTCCAGTAAGCACCGAATTCCAATGGTTCGAGGGTCTCGTTTTCTATTTGATATAAAACGTTGCCGTATTTAAAAGTGATATCAAGTACTTTATCAACGTAATTTTTTAATGTCTCAAGCACAACTGTCCCGGGTGCAGCCGGATCATGTGACAATTCGGGAACACAATACCACAGGGGATGATCTCCTCCTGTATATGATCCGCCGGGTAATCCCGAGTCCTGAGAGGTATAGCTGGTATTTCTATCAGGATTCCATGGATGACAATTCCAGCCGGTATTATATATTCCATCTTCAGGATGATGCGGATTGTCACCCCTTAGATCGAACCTGTCAAAAAATTCCAATTGTACTATGATATCACGTTTTTCACATTCATCTAAAAAAGTATCCAAACGGTCAATCCATTCCTGATCCCATTGATCAAGGTCGTAAACATCTGTATCCACATTAACACCAGGTGTCCCGCTTGTTTTCAAATAAGGAAACCGGTTACCCTGATTCCGGGAGCTAAGACTTCCACGAACATAATTGCCCCCTATTTCCTGCAATAGATCAAGGTGTTCTATAAGAGTCATTTGATCATCATAATATAAATGCAGTCTGCCATCAGCCGGATATTGATACAGATTATCTTCTTCAGAAGCTCCTATTAACAGTATAGGTTCATCTTTATATTCCCAGTATCCCGGATTTTCAGAAGAGATTTTAATTTCAACTCTGCTTTTGGGCTTCTCTTCTACCGGGGGTATGAGATCTATCCCTTCAGGTTCTGATATTTTGGTGCATCCGTGGATAAATAAAAGCAATGCAATCAGGTGTAATACTCTTTTCATAATAGAAACATTTGTTTTAAAACCCTGAGACCCAAATAATTTTATAAAAAACCTGTCTGTCATTCAAACAGGAAAAAATTACAAGGATGATCTATAAAAAATTGTATAGAATTAAAATTACAGTTCTCTGTTTTATTTAACAAATTTATTTAATAATTGTTTTTTTGCCCTGTAAACTAATAATAACAATGATATAAATAAGGTTTTTAATCAAATAATATTATTATGTTTGGTATCTGCGGAGAATTAATACTTGCCAGTTATAAGTGCATTTTTTTTGATTGGAAAGAAGCCTGTGGATTTTAATATGCGTTTGTACAATTCAATAAAATACTGAAATGACCAAAATCCTGGTAATAGGATCTGCCGGACAGATAGGTTCCGAATTAACCCTTAATTTGCGGGAATTGTATGGCGATGATAATGTTATTGCGGGCATTATAACATCAAAGCCTCCTGAGATACTGAGTGAGACGGGACCATGGGAAATTGTTGATATACTGGACAGGCAAATGATTGTCTCGGCAGTAAAAAGTCACAGGGTGGATACTATTGTCAATATGGCTGCAATACTCTCTGCCACGGGTGAGGGTAATCCCATGCTGGCATGGGATGTTAACATGAACGGGCTGATCAATGTTCTTGAGGTTGCAAGGGAGTTTAAAATGAAGCAGGTACTTGTGCCAAGTTCGATTGCGGTCTTCGGGCCTGCTACCCCGGTTAACCACACCCCACAGGAAACCGTTCTGAACCCCACCACTATTTATGGGGTCACAAAGGTTGCAGGTGAATTACTTGGTGATTATTATGTTAAGAGATACGGTCTGGATGTAAGGGGATTGAGATACCCCGGAATTATCAGCCATAAAACCCTTCCCGGTGGCGGCACTACCGATTATGCCGTGGCCATATATTATGAAGCTGTTAAAAACAGGAAGTATACATGTTTTGTCAATGAAGAAACACGGCTTCCGATGATGTATATGCCGGATTGCCTCAAAGCCACGATAGAACTTATGCAGGCCGATTTCAAAACCCTTGGGCACCATTGTAATTTCAATGTTGGTGCAATGAGTTTCACCGCAGGGGAGCTTGCCCTCTCGGTGAAAAAACATATGCCGGATTTTGAAATCAATTATAAACCTGATGAACGTCAAAAAATAGCAGATTCCTGGCCTGATTCAGTTGATGATACAGCAGCTCGTGAAGAATGGGGATGGAAGCATGAATATGATCTTGACAACATGACCCGGGACATGCTTAAGGCAATAAGTGAAAAACATGAAAAGGGGCTTATCTGATCCATTTGCTGCTGGTAAGTAATTACTGAAAGTCACTTTTCGGTGCCAATCCTGATTGAGGACGGACCGGCTGACTGTTCCGGTGCAGTTTATTATCGTTTTTTGCTGGTTTGTTTTTGAGGACCCTCTGGCAGATCAAAAATTATGATAAGCCGGTTGTGGTAATTTTTGTATTTTTACAGTAAACATAAAACCTGATCCATATGTCTGAAATACCAGTAAGAGTAAGATTTGCACCAAGTCCCACCGGTCCGCTGCACATAGGCGGAGTGCGAACAGCTCTTTTCAACTATCTTTTTGCACGGAAAAATAATGGCACTTTTATTTTACGTATGGAAGATACCGACCAGCACAGGTATGTAACCGGAGCAGAGGAGTATATTATCGAGTCGCTCGAATGGTGCAAACTGGCAATTGACGAAGGTGTTTCTGCGGGAGGCCCACATGCTCCATACAGACAATCTGAAAGAAAGGATATTTACCGCGATTATGCGACGCAGCTTGTGGACAGCGGTCATGCATACATTGCTTTTGACAGTTCCCCGGAGCTTGAAAGGCTCCGTGAAGAGAAAGAGAAGAGTGGCGGGGTTTTTCAGTATGATCATACAGTACGCGGATCACTGAATAATTCTTTATCACTTTCTCCTTCTGAAGTTGAAAAGATGCTCAGCAACGAAGTTCCCCATGTAATAAGGTTCAAAATGCCGGTGGACAGGGAAATTGTTATCCATGACATTATAAGGGGAGAGGTGCGGGTAAATACCTCCACGCTTGATGACAAAGTGCTGTTTAAGGCCGACGGCATGCCAACATATCATCTTGCCAATGTAACGGATGATTATCTGATGGAAATATCCCATGTAATACGGGGAGAGGAATGGCTTCCTTCATTGCCTCTGCATATATTACTTTATGAAGCCCTGGGGTGGAAAGAAAACATGCCTGAATTTGCCCACCTGCCACTTTTACTTAAACCCAGCGGAAAAGGAAAATTAAGTAAAAGGGACGGCGACAAGCTTGGCTTTCCCGTATTCCCTTTACAGTGGACAGATCCTTCCAGCGGTGCAATATCTGCCGGTTACAGGGAATCAGGATATTTTCCTGAAGCATTTGTTAACCTGCTGGCGTTGCTGGGATGGAATCCCGGTACCGATAAGGAGATATTTTCACTCGATGAGCTCACTGAGTATTTTTCGCTGGAAAGGGTACACAAGTCCGGCGCCCGGTTTGACCCGGAGAAAGCAAAATGGTTCAATCATCAATACCTTGTATCCATGGATGATTCCAGGCTTGCCAAAGAGTTTAAAAAGATAGTCAGAGAAAAGGGGTTTGATGCCGACCATGAAAAACTGGAGAATATCTGTGGACTTGTTAAGGAGAGGGCTGGTTTCGTGAGCGAGATCTGGGATCAGGCTTCATTTTTCTTTGAAAGACCCCGGCAGTATGATGAAAAAGTAATCAGAAAGAAATGGAAGGAAGAAACACCGGCTTTACTTAGTGAAATTGCCGGGTTGCTTCATAAAACCGAACCTTTTAGTGCAGGTAATCTTTCTGCTGATATTAAGTACCATCTCGAAAAGACCGGAACGGGGATCGGAACCGTGATGACTCCACTCAGACTTGCTCTGGTAGGGGAAAGCAAGGGACCTGATCTTTTTAGTATTCTTGAACTTCTGGGAAAGGAGGAGAGCATTGCCCGTATTAATCTTGCCATTGAGAGAATCGGTTAGAGAAACAGGATAGTCATAAGCAGGGTTTGCCGGGAAGGCTGTTTTATTAGTCAGAAGCGGGGACAGGGAACCTGTCCGATACCTTTAAGATCAGTCAGAAGCTTGCCAAACCTGTAATGAACTGCAATTTCATGGGCGCCGCCTGTACTCTGTATCATATTGGATATTGTAAGATCATAACTGTAGCTAAGCATGAACTGATCAAACAATACACCTGCCGATACGATCACCGCATCACGGTTCCATTCCGATCCGCCCTGAGGCATCCCGCGATACCATAACCCTATCCGCAGGGGTGTCCTGAAATAATATGCTCCCAGATCAAGCTGGTTAACAGATGACTGCCTCCTGAACTGATAAGCCAGAGAAATGGTTTGGGCTTCCATATTCCGGTATTGCCTTTTTATATTAAAGGTTGCTCCGCCAAATGCTGTTAATTTCAATGGCATATGACCGGGATCTTCTGCAAGTGTTGAGTTTAGCTGCATAAGGTGGCCGACAGTAACCCCTGTCCAGAACTTGCTGGTAAAGACCAGCAGTGAAGAGCTGAAATTCAGTTGTCCCCTGTTGAGTTCGGGTGGCGTCTGGATGCTTGAAGGAAGAATGGTTTCGCCATAGAACTGGTCGGCAAAAGTAAGTTTATCAAAATTTATTCTTCTCTGGAAATAGTATGTTTCCAGGCCCGGTTGAAAGAAAAGGTCCCTTCCTGCCTTTATCCTGTATGAATAGTTTATTCCCGCCTTAGTTGAGGTTAGCTTGCTGCTGCCGGCATTATCATGTATAAAACTTACACCTATTCCGCTGTTATATTCTTCCACATACTGGTCAAAAGAAACGGCATATGTAATAAAGCGCCCCGATAACCTGGGCCACTGATCGCGGTAATTCATTACAAGTCTTCCTTCGTTTGCCGATCCTGCCATGGATGGCCCGAGTTGCATTGGAGCGGAGTAGAATTGCGAAAACTGGGAATCCTGGGTGTAGGATGAGGATATCGGCAAAAGTAATGCTATAATTGTCAGCCATGTTAAGTGTAAAGTTCTTTTACGGTTATAACCATTTTTATGAAGCAATCTATCCCTGCAATCAGCCGCTCTACCTGTGCTGATCTGTACCCGGGAAGAGGGGTGCTTCTGTTTCACCCCTGCACTATTATATTTTACTTTGTTCATGTCTTTTTTCAATTTTCATCCATGTTGCTCCTAATCTCTTCTCATCAAAAGAAAATCCCCTGTTTCTGTAAATTTCCGTCCACTGTTCAATACTCCTGTTACCCGGAAAATATAGACATCTTCAGCAGCTGTTTGACCCTTGTAATAGCCGTCCCAGCCTATCTCAATATCATTGCTTTCAAAAAGCTTAGTTCCCCAGCGGTTGAATATTTCAAGCCTGTAGTTATCAAGATTGCCATTTATGAGGATGGGATAGAATACATGGTTGCTGAAATCATTACGATCGTACCTTCCTCCGCCTGACCCGGCTTCATTGGGTGTAAATGCAGAAGGGAATTTCACCCGGGTAGTTGTTTTTACACTGACAGCTTCATGATAAACTGTTGAGTCTGTGCAGCCTTCGGCCGACCATACGTTCAGGTTGACCAAAAAAGAACCGGAGTCGCTATATATGTGTACCGGGTTAACCTCTGTCGAGGTTTTGCCATCACCAAAATCCCAAAGGTAGTTTGCACCGTTTGTAGAATAGTTGTAGGTTCTCAGTTCACTTCCAGGAATATACAGTTCTGTTGGTGCCAGCTCAAAACTTGCCTGGGGGGGCTGGTGAACCGTGATTACTCTTTCGCTCATTACCTCTTTACCATCTGGACCCATAACATATAGCCGCGAGATATAACTACCCGGTTCTTCATAGGTGTGCACCGGGTTTTCTTCAAGTGAGGTAATTCCATTATCTCCCAGTTCCCAGCGGAAAGGATAATTTTCGGTAGTAGTCTTTGTAAACCTGACATCCAGAGGCGGGCACCCTTCACTCAGGTTAACCGCATAGCTGGCAGTGGGTTGCCGGTAATATGTCACCACGACATCGTCCGATGAGATGCATCCACTTATATCAACCGACCATATAAAAGTGTTAGCCCCTTCATGCAATTCCTCTACAATGGTTTCAGCAGATGAGGGTGAGATAATGTTTCCCCCTCCTGCATCTACCGACCAGCGGCCCGTTCCCCTTGCCGGATTGTTTGCCGAGAGGTTTGTTGTGCCGGTGTATATTATCTGGTCGGGCCCGGCATAAACATCTGTAAGATTATTCCTGACTTCCACCTGATCTGACAATGAACAATTATTATTTGTGATGGTCCACCGGATTACATTATTTCCCTGTCCGAGGCCTCTTATTGTTGTGTTATAACCTGACTCATTATCAAAAGATCCCGATCCGCTGATCAGTGACCATTCTCCGGTACCCACTGCTGGCATATTGCCGTTCAGTGGTGATGAATTCCCGCAAACGATAATATCTGCACCTGCATTCGGTATTGTTGGCATATCGTTTTGAATTATGACATCACTTGATGAAGAACAATTTTCTGTGGTAATTGTCCACCGTAAAATATTCCTGCCTCTTGACAGACCGGTGACCGGTGAATTGTAGATGCCGGAATCTCCGAAAGTTCCCGATCCGCTGATTACGCTCCACATGCCTGTGCCCTGAAGGGGGATATTGCCCTCCAGGATAGTATGGTCATCACAAATAGTCCTGTCTGCACCTGCTGAGGCGGTTGTGGGTTTATTGTTAACCAGTTTTACATCGCTGTGTTCACTGCACTGTCCGTTGGTCACTGTCCATCTGAGAATATTGTCCCCCGGAGCGAGACTGGTGACCGGGGTTATGTTACTATACGCATCTTCCATAACACCGGCACCCTGGATTATGTTCCATACACCTGACCCCACATCCGGTTCATTGGCTGTGAGAAGAGTCTGATCGTCGCATAAAACCTGATCGGCTCCGGCAAAAGTATTTCTGGGCTGGTCATTTCTTATTACCACTTCATCGGCTGACAAGCAGCCCTCATTTTCAACTGTCCACCTGTAAGTGTTTGTTCCGGGCGCTATTGAACCAACAATGGTATTATGCAGCTCTTCTGCAACAAACTGCCCTGAACCGTTTACAACTGACCATCTGCCATTGCCGATAAGGGGATCCCGGGCCTGCAGTTGTAAGTTATC
>SLPB01000157.1 GCA_007132225.1 Bacteroidales bacterium
AACATAAAATTCATTCATTCTGAAGACCTGTTCCTTAAATATCCTGAACTTACACCCAAACAGAGAGAAAATGAAGCTGCCAGGGAATATGGTGCTATCTTCCTTACAGGTATAGGTGGAGATCTTCCCGGTGGAACGATCCATGACGGCAGGGCTCCCGACTACGATGACTGGAGCAGTCCATCGGAAGAAAATTATAAAGGGCTTAACGGCGATATAATCGTCTGGAACCCGGTTACCGGGGCTGCTTTTGAAATATCTTCAATGGGTATAAGGGTAGATAAGAGCGCACTGCTTTTCCAGCTCGACAAGAGAAACTGCCTGGACAGGAAAGACCTGATGTTTCACCGCATGCTCCTCTCAGGTGAGCTTCCCCAGACAATGGGAGGCGGTATAGGTCAGTCCCGCATGTGTATGTTCATGCTCCGCAAAGAGCACATTGGCCAGGTGCAGGCAAGTGTATGGCCTGCTAAGATGATTGATGATCTGAAAAAGACCAGGATTACCCTCATATAATGATTTATGTATTTCAATTGCAGGCTATAAATTTCGGGCGCTATCAGGTTTAACAGGCATTTAAAATTAATCAGGTCAGGGCTATATTCCAGGCCGGAGAATATCATTTAACTCCGCATTTGATTGCACTGGGTCTGCTAATGGATCCCCATGTTACCGTGTAACACAAAAAGCCATGAATCGTCCATGACGATATTTTCAATATCTTCACAAAATGCAATGAATGTCTCATCTGATGATTATTGATCAATGAAAAATTAGTTCAGGTTCTTGTCTTATCTCCATTTTTAGTTTTCTTTGTCAAAAAATCTAATCATGGATGGACTAACAGGGGTCTTTTTCAGTATTTGTATTCTTGGCCTTTTTTTGATTGCTGGAAAAATATTGCGTGTAAAGATCCGGCTTTTTCAAAAAATATTTTTACCTGCATCCATAATAGGGGGATTCCTGGCACTGTTCTGCGGTCCTTACATGGTTGATATTATTCCACCCTTTATTATCGATACCTGGAGGGAAATACCGGGTATACTGATAAACTTTGTATTTGCCACACTCTTCCTCGGACTTGCTGTACCGGGACTAAGGGTGCTGTGGGCACAGGGAGGAAGCCAGTTGTGTTTTGGTATGGTGGCAGGCAGCGGACAGTACTTTTTTGCACTGCTTGTAACAATACTTATTTTGATCCCCTTTTTTGATGTATCTCCTGTTTTTGCTACAATACTGGAGATTGGTTTTGCCGGAGGGCACGGGACTGCAGCTGGCATGAGAACGGTTTTTGAACAAATGGGCTTCCCCGAAGGGGCCGACCTGGCTCAAATGTCAGCTACAGTTGGCATAATAATAGCTGTGGTTGGTGGTATTTTTTACATAAACATTGCTATCCGCAAAGGTTACTGTGTTAACCTGGATGAATCCAAAGGTATTCCTGAGTATAAGAAGAGGGGACTGATTCCTGAAAAGCACCGTTACTCAATATCAAAGGCAACTGTCGCCTCTGAATCAATAGAGCCATTGGCTTTCCATTTTGCCATTACCGGGATTGCCATACTTGCAGGTTGGCTGATGCTTTCAGGTATAAGACAAATTCATCCGGTAGTAAGCGGCTTTCCGCTATTTCCACTTGCAATGATAGGTGGAATGCTGGTACAGATTATTTCAATACGTCTTAAGGTCGACCAGTATTATGATCGTAACAGCTTTGAGCGTATATTGGGTTTCTCACTTGATGTTCTGGTTGTTGCTGCCATCGCCTCCATACGCCTGGACCTGTTTATTGAAAATATCTGGCCTTTTCTTATTCTGATGGTAACGGGTATTGCCTGGCTGTTTTTCTGCTTGATCTATCTGGCGCCAAGAATGTTTCCTTACAACTGGCTTGAACGAGGGGTCACAGAGTACGGGATGCAAAGTGGCGTGACGGCGATGGGACTCCTGCTGTTAAGGCTTGTTGATCCTAACTACAGGACCGACACAGCCCAGTCATTCGGGTTCAAACAGATGCTTTATGAACCTTTTCTTGGCGGCGGACTGATTACTGCTACGGCACCATTTATTGTTATTAATCTGGGAGTATGGTGGTCAGCCATGGCTGCCGGAATAATTATGCTTATATTTATATTAATATCCTGGCTTAATGGATGGGCAAAGCTTAACCAGAAAAAAGATAACCAGCCTAAAAAGAAGTTATAATATACTTAAAAAAATGATTCAGGCAATCTTTGCAGGCCTTGGCAAACAGTTTCATAACCCCGATTCTGTATTTATTAACTGAAAAACCAGAAAAATGAACTCTGACAGACAAAGTATCCGGAAAAAGCCTTATATGATTTTGGTAATTTTATTTATTGGTTGTATAACCCTTTCAGGGCAGG
Source organism: Bacteroidales bacterium (assembly GCA_007132225.1). Classification (GTDB taxonomy): domain Bacteria; phylum Bacteroidota; class Bacteroidia; order Bacteroidales; family PUMT01; genus PXAP01. Next base: position 2,388 of record SLPB01000157.1, read on the forward strand.
TGATTACAAAAGAACATGAGGGATGGACAGAAAAAGCCGATTTCCTGCATTTCAGAAATGCAATGGAAAAGGAACTGTACAGTAAAGAGGATCTTTACAGGAATATCGAAGGAAGCCCTTTTCTTAATAATAACTTTGCTGATGGTGTCCTGATCACAAATGATAGCATAATGTATGAAAATGTGCCATTACGCTACAACATTTTCAAAGATGAAATGGAGTTTCTGATCACTCCCGATGATGGCCCTAGGATAATTGGCAATCCACGTAATTTCCTCTATTTCATTCTGGATGACCGCCTGTTTGCTTATAAGGCATTCATGGAGAAGGACAGGCCGGTTTATAAATATTTCGAAATTGTTCGAACCGGTAAATGCCAGGTTCTTAAAAGAAAGAATGTTGTTTATGTGGAACCGCAACAATCCAGAGGGATAGTTGGCTCCAGTCCGGCTAAATTTGAAGAAAGGAGAGATAGCTATTACCTACAATTCGGCACTCTGTCCCCGGTAGAGGTGAATTTGAGACGCCGTAGCATACTCGATGCATTTGATCAAAAGAGAGATGAGATAGCAGCATTTGTTAATGACAACAACCTCTCTTACAGGAACCCGGATGATCTCATTAAAATGGCGGAATATTATAACCGGCTTTATGAAGATTGAGTTATGCAGCCGGGATTTAGAGGTTAAAACTCAATATTTTTATTTATCTTCATATTATATAAAAATCTAATCCCGGGTTATGCCGAAATTCTCAGAAAGTATTTTTTATCCTTTAATGTTCCTGGTTATTATCTGGGCCCTGAAAATACTGGAAATTGCTTCCGGTCTTAATCTGGGGGTACTGGGCATTTATCCGCGTCATATTGCCGGGATGCCTGGAATAATCTTCGCACCCCTTATTCACGGTAACATTTCTCACCTGTTCTCGAATTCAGGTCCTGTTCTGGTTCTGGGATCAGCCGTTTTTTATTTTTACCGGCCGGTTGCTTTCAGGGTTATTTTCTATTCCTGGGCGATTACCGGAATATTGGTGTGGCTCGGAGGCAGGGAGGCTTTTCACATAGGTGCCAGCGGACTGATCTATGCTATCGCATCTTTTCTTTTTTTCAGTGGTTTTATCCGGAAGAGTATCGAACTCATTGCAATTTCTTTTATTGTGGTATTCTTGTACGGAGGCATGTTTTGGGGAATTTTCCCCATAATGGAAGGTATTTCCTGGGAAACTCACCTTATGGGAGCTATAGCAGGTTTTGGCCTTTCTGTTTATTACAGGAAGCATGGTCCGCAAAGAAAAAGATACAAATGGGAAGATGAAGAAGAGGAGGAGGAGGATTGAGCAAATCTGAACAGATGAATGCATCTCATTATTACCGGATCCTTGGTATTTCAGAAAATGCAAGCACAGAGGAAATAAAAAATGCTTTCCGTAGACAGGCTAAAGCCTATCATCCGGATTTAAACAAGTCTGAAAGTGCACACGAACAATTTATCAGCATAAACGAGGCCTATACCTACCTGATGGGATTGCACGGCAGTTCCCCCAACAGACAGTCCGATCAGGCTTCCCAGGACGAATATTACCGCCAATGGGTAGAAAGAGAAAGGCAGAAAGCCAGGGCCAGGGCAGCCCAAAGGGCAAGGATGAAGTTCAGGGAGTTTCAGAACTCATCGATATATAAAACTACCAGCTTATTATCTCATTTGCTTGATTATTTCCTATTGATCCTGGGCATTTTTATAATCATTGCCGCCGGTATCGGTTTATATTCCCAGGGATTATATATTGAGGATAACGATGGTGAGTATTTGAATATCAGGGGAATAATTGCAGATTTGGTTATTACCATTGCCGGCATTCTCTTTATTACCCTTTCATGGAGCAATATTAAAACATACCGTCATAATTTAAAAAAATCCAATGAATGAACTTTAAATGAACCTAACTGTTTTATATTGATATCCGGTAATACTTTTATAATTTAGCACTCTGTTTTGCACAGTATATTGGAGCAGGAAAACCACTACGTTGCATTTCAATAACACCTGGACTATTAGCACAGCAAAATAATTGCAGTGAGTATAAGCATAGGAATTACAGTGAGAATTAATTCAGGATTTTTACATGTGTGATACAAAGTTAAAGCCTATTGATCATAACAATGATGTGTTCCGGATATTGTTTGAAAACTCTCCGGATGCAATAGTTATTGAAGATGAAAAAGGTGTTGTACAAAAGGTTAACCAGGCAGCCTGTGAACTCCTGGGAATAGATAAAAACAAACCTGGGAATCTGAATTTTGTTCACCTGCTTCCTGAAGGTGAAGCGGAGGTATTGTCGGAAAGAAAAAAACTATGGTTCAGTGAAAAAATAAATTATCATCAGGATTTTTTTTATTCAGTTACAGGTAACAATATTCCCATTGAGATTCAGGGAAGGATAGTCCATTTATCCCGCAAACCATCACTTCTTCTTATAATTCGCAAAACAACAAACAGCAAAGAGGAAGATGAACAAAAAAGTATCAGGGAAGCCCTGATTGAAAGCCAGGATAAGTTCAGAAACATTTTTGAGAGTTCTCCGGATGCCATTGCCCTAACCACGTTAGAAGGAATAATTATTGACAGCAACAGGGCTGCATTGGAACTTTTCAAATTTGCCGGGGACGGCAGTTATAATAAATTGTCCTGCTTCAGATTAGTTATAAAAAAGGACCACAATCGTGCCCACAATTTCCTGAAAAAAGTGATCAAAAGTGGTCATGTTAAAAATAAAACATTCACTCTTGTAAAGAACGATGGCAGCGCCTTTATAGCAGAAATATCCGCAAGCCTGCTCAGAGACAAAGATATGGAGCCCTATAACCTGATAATTATTGTAAAAGATATTACAGAAAGGCTGCTTTACGAGAGACAGCTTGAAGAGGCCAAAGAGAAAGCCATAGAATCAGATAAGCTCAAATCTGCTTTCTTGGCAAACATGTCCCATGAGATACGAACTCCCATGAATGCAATAATAGGGTTCTCCAAGCTTCTCAGCTTCCAGAAGGCCAATGAATCAGATAACAGGGAGTATATTGAAATAATAAAAAATACAGGTAACGGTTTGCTTAATCTTATTGACGATATAATAGATTTTGCAAAAATAGAAGCAGGGGAAGTCAGGATTAAGCAGACTGGATGTCACGTGCATAAAGTGATGAATGAGTTGCATATATTTTTCGAAAAGGAAAGGGTAAGAAATGAAAAAACCGGTATTGAATTAATACTTAATATTTCTGATCCCTCTAATGACCTCTTTATACTGACTGATCATAACCGTTTCAGACAAATATTTTCTAATCTCCTCAGTAATGCCATCAAGTTCACTAAAAAAGGCAGAGTTGAATTTGGCTACAATATTGAAGATAACTTCATAAATTTTTACGTTCAGGATACAGGACTGGGCATACCAAAAGATAAACACCAGGTAATATTTGACCGTTTCAGGCAGGTTGATTTCAACTATAATAAAAACAAAGGGGGAACAGGCCTGGGACTGGCAATAACAAAAAATCTTGTTAAACTCTTAGGGGGGCAAATCAAGGTTGAATCAAAAAAAGATGAAGGATCTCTATTCACATTCAGCCTGCCTTTTATAAAAGCTGACCCCAAAAGAGAAAAACCACCGAACAAACTTGCTGCAATGACCAGTTATAATTGGAAAGACAAGGTGATCCTTATAGTAGAGGACAACGAACTTAATTCAAAGCTGCTTGAAAGAATAATAGAACCTTCAGGTGCCAGGGTTTTGATAGCCAGGGATGGCAGGCCGGCTATAGAAGCATGCAGGAGCAATAATGACATAGATATTGTCCTGATGGATATACAGATGCCTGAAATGGACGGATATGAAGCAACGAAAAAGATTAAGGCCATCCGTCCGGATGTTCCTGTTATTGCACAAACCGCCTATGCAATGGCTGAAGAAAGAGAAAAAATAATAGAAGCCGGATGTAATGATTACCTGTCCAAGCCCATAAGGCAAAGAGACCTTTTTCAAATCCTTAGCAAATACCTGAACCAGTAACAGAGGTCCTATATAATTTACTGCTTTTTTGCATCAATCACATCATAATTTCTGTCTACCAAAAGGTCCGCCAGCGGCTTAAGCGACTGGACATTAATATGTTCACGCTCAAGAACCTGAAGGCGGAAATCATCAGTAATCTCCTTGCCCCTCATCAGTTGCGACATTTTGGTTTCGTGATAAGTAAGCTCAATAAAAACCCGAAGGTCAACATTTTCTGTGTTAATTGCATATAATCCGTCGATAACCAGAAGATGAATTTTATGGAAGTCAGTTATCAGCTTATCAATCTGGTCAGGAATAATGTCTATGCAGGGCATAATGGTTTCCCTGTTCTCCTTAAAATCCTTTATATTCCTGTTCACCAGTCCCCAATCATATTCATTTATACCAACTGACTCTATACCATTGGTCTTTCTCCATTCCTTTCGCAATAAAGGCGGAACCAGGTAATAATTATCAGTATGCAATACCTTCACCCTGATATCAAGTCCCTTTAGAAGCAATGCAAGCGAATGTGACAACTCCGATTTACCTGCCCCTGACTCACCCGATATAGCGACCACATATTTATAATCAGGATCGGCACTTTCCTTTTGTTTCTTGTCTTCAATAAGTTTTTCCATAATTGACTCTGCAGCAGCCTTATGAAGATCATTAATTAGTAATACGTCTCCTAACATAAAATATTTCAGGTTATTATTGTAAATCCGCCATTTTTAAATAGATATTCTGGTTTTCTTTCCCGGGGTAAGTTTGTGTTCCTTCCCTTTAACCTGAATAATCTCCTCATATTCTGATTTTTTTGAAGTAATTTTCACTTCCGAATGATCCACATTGATCTTATATTCAGTCCCCCTGTATTCAAACCTGAATGATATGCTTCTCCAGTGCTCAGGGAGAGCAGGATCAACATGAAACATTTCATCCTGAACATTTAATCCCCCGAAAGCCGTCATCGCCATTAACACCGTTCCGCCCATCACACCCGTATGAATACCCTCAGCGGTAGTGCCGCCCTGTATATCAACGTAATCGCTCTTCAGGGCTGCTATATATAATTCCCAGCCAAGCTTGTCCCAGCCCGTGCGGACAGCAATGTAGCCATGCACCAGTTTGCTGAGAGTTGATCCATGGGAACAACGCTGCAGATAATAATCAAAATTCTTTTCCAGGTAATCATCGGGAAGCTTATAACCAAGTTTATTAATAATTCCGGTTACTGCATCTTTGCCGATATTATAAAAGCACATCAGTGTGTCAGCCTGTTTGGAAAGCTTAAATTCATCCGGTGAATTACCTTCTGCTTTAAGCAGGCGGTCCATCCGTGATATATTGTCATATTTTTCCCTGTAGCCATCCCAGTCCAGCTCCCGGAGATCAAAATAACCATCAAACTGGGCGATTATTCCCTCATCAGAAATAACCAGGTGCATTTTCTCCACTTCCCGATGCCATTTTTCAAGCTCTGCTTTAGTCAGTCCGATCTTATCAAGAACCTGTTCCCTTTTACCCTCCTCCATGCTTTCCAGAATATCAAAAGCCCTGTTAAAAAGCCAGACCACCATTATGTTTGTATAGGCATTATCTTTCAGTCCCCCTTCTTCTGAATCCGGCAGCTTCTCATGAAATTCATCAGGACCCATCACCTTGTGAATCTCATACCTGCCTGTCTTTTCATTATAAGAGGTTTTACTTGCCCAGAAATGGCAAATATCAAGAAACAATTCAGCCCCATAGTCCTCTATAAAACCAATATCATGGGTTATATTATAGTAGGACCAAACATTATAGGCAACAGCAATGGATATATGCCGTTGCAGGGAGCTGTAATCCTCGTCCCATTCACCCGAAAGGGGATTAAGGTGCAGTACCTGTGACTCTTCAGTTCCGTCGCTTCCGCTCTGCCATGGAAACATGGCCCCTTTATATCCATTCTCCCTGGCATAATCCCGTGCAGCATCCAGGCGCCGGTACCTGTACATAAGCACCGAACGGGCAACAGCGGGAAAGTGAATACAATAAAAAGGCATCACGTACATCTCATCCCAGAAAATATGTCCCCTGTACGCCTCACCATGTAACCCGCGTGCGGGTATTCCAAAATCCAGCTTTTCATTATGTGGTGATGTGGTAACCATAAGGTGGTAGATATGCATTCTAAGCAGCTTCTGAGCCAGCCTGTCCCCAACAAGTTCAATGCCTGCCTTTTTCCAGATGGACTTCCATTTAGAAGCACTCTTTTTAAGCATCTTGTCAAAAGAAGAGAGGCCGCGGACTTTTTTCAGCACAAATTTCAATGGATCTGGATGGACACCATCCAGATCATTGCAGACAGAAACAAATTTAACCACTCTCAGGATGTCCCCTTCACCCATCTTGCAGCTAAAGGTGGTGTCTACACTTCCTTTTAACCGTTTATGCCTAAACGCAGGATTGATAACCTCGTCATTAAATTTCACCCTGAGATTAGCTGACTCGGCAATTTTAATGGCGGACTGGCGGGTTTCGGCACACAGCCATGATAAAGCACCATCAAATCCCTGTCTGCTCTGCTTGAGGTGATTCTGATTCAGTTGCCTGTACCTGGAAACATTATCATTGATAATATTGGTATTCAAGCCGGAACGTATGGTAATCCTGGCTGAATAGTTAAGAGGTTTCACCACATACTCGAGTGCAGCAACATGCTTATCGGCCATGCTCACTATTCTGCGTGACTCAACAAGGGTAATCCTGCCATCTTCATCCTCTACGGTCATTTTCCTGATGAGCTGACCGTTTCTCAGGTCAAGACACCGGTTAATATCAAGTATTTCAGTTTTATTGGGGTTGAACCAGTTTTCGTCATTAATTCTAAAGCTCAGCAACAACCAGTTTGGGACATTCACAAAATCCTCATTAACCACAAGGTGGTCCTCGACCTTTGACTCCATCTTGTTGTAAACCCCTGCCATATATGTTCCCGGATAATTCACAGGATTGGCATCAAGCTCCTCGAATGCACCCCTTGTACCAAAATACCCATTGCCGGTTGTCAGAAGTGCTTCCCGTGAACGTTCGCTGACAGGATCATAGTCATAATAAGTGAGGTGCCACATATCTTCCTGCAGTCCCTCAGCAAACCATTTTTCAATACCCTCCAGTCCCCCTACCTCTTCCATATCCTCAACCACAATATCAGCACCATTGGATCTTAATTCAAAAGAATTTGACTCCCTGGCCACACCTATCACTAAACCAAAATTACCCTTTTGTCCCGCCTGAACTCCCGATACAGCATCTTCAACTACAACTGTCCGGTCATAAGGCACCCCCAGATTATCGGCTGCCACGGTAAATATATCGGGTTCTGGTTTACCATTTAAGCCCATTTCAGCCGAAACAATCCCATCCACCCGGGTTTCAAAATAACCGAGCAGGTCAACGGATTCCAGAACAGGTTTACAGTTCTTGCTCGATGAAGCAACTCCAAGTTTTATATTTGCATTTTTAAGTTCTTTAATAATCTTAACGGTGGATTCATAAACCTTGGCTCCCTCCTTTTCAAGTACCTCATTGAAAATCTCATTCTTCCTGTTTCCAAGTCCGCAACAAGTCTCCTTATCAATGGGATCATCGGGATCACCAAAGGGAATATCAATATCCCGGGATTTAAGAAATGACTCTACCCCTTTATACCGGGGCTTACCGTCAACATAAGGCAAATAATCATCAGCATGGGTAAATTCCCTGAACGGCTCATTATATTTTCTTTCGCGTTCCTTAAGGTATTCATCAAACATCTCTTTCCATGCCTGAGCGTGAGTAAGTGCCGTTTGGGTAATAACACCATCAAGGTCAAAAATTACGGCATCAAAGCTGTATTTTTGCATAATTTTTTTATATTTTAACAAATTATAAGATCAGGCACAGTTATGCAATTTGGAAAACAGTAAGTTATTGCAGATATTGACTTCAAAATAAAGTAATATACTTAAAAAAACCAACTTCATATCTTTGTTTGGCAAAGGATTATATGAATATTTATTAACATATTACCTAAACCACTGTTTAATAACCAGCAGATATGAGTAAACTTATAATAGTTTCCAACAAATTGCCCTATGAGATAATTGATCAGAAGGGAGAGCCCCGGATAACAGAAAAGAGAGGAGGCATAACCAACAGTCTTAATACTTTTTATAAATATCTGCAATGTACATGGGTGGGATGGACGGGTAATGAGAATATCGATCTCACCAATAAGCAAAGAAATGAAATACACAAGCAATACAAAAAAGAAAACTGCCGGCCCATAGAGCTTAATAAGAATGAAATACTAAAGTACCACTATGGATTTTGTAACCAGACCATCTGGCCCCTTTTCCATTATTTTACCCAATATAGTGACCTGAACCCTGAATACTGGCAAAATTACAAAAGTGTAAACCTTAAATTTGCTGAAAAGGTTCTGAAGGTTGCAAAAAAAGGAGACAAAATATGGATACACGATTTTCATCTGATGCTGGTGCCGGCCATGATCAGAAAAGGCAATCCTGACCTTTCCATAGGTTTTTTCATGCACATACCCTTTCCCTCCTTTGAGATTTTAAGGATACTTCCCTGGAGCAGAGAGCTTGTTGAGGGGATGCTTGGGGCCGACCTGGTGGGCTTCAATACTTTTGATTATGAACGTCACTTTATGAGCAGTGTAAGGAGATTGCTTGGATATGACACCATTTTAAATACAGTTAAAATTGATGAGCGGGTCATCAAGATTGATAATTTCCCCATTGGCATAGATTTTAAAAACATACAAAAAGAGGCATCTGACTTTGTTTCCTCTTCACACAATTCCAAAGGGAAGGGCTTTGGTCATCTTCTATATAATCATGACACCAAAAAGAACCGCAGTAAAATGATGTTGTCCATCGACCGGCTCGATTACACAAAGGGTATCCCTGAACGACTTGAGGCTTACGAGAAGTTCCTTCAATACAATCCCGATTATTTAGAGAAGATCACCCTGATGCTTTTTGTTATCCCTTCAAGGGAAATGGTACCCGAGTACCAGGATCAGCGGAGACAGGTTGACGAGCTGGTGGGAAGGATTAACGGTGAATTCGGGACGGTGGACTGGATGCCGGTACTCTATTATTATCGCCCCCTGGGCCGTAAAGAGATGATTGAGCTTTACACCCTCTCTGATATAGCTCTCTTAACCCCTCTCAGGGACGGGATGAACCTTATTGCCAAGGAGTATATAGCAGCCAGAACTGATGGAACGGGAGTACTTATCCTTAGCGATATGGCAGGAGCAGCCAAGGAGATGAGCGAGGCAATACTGGTAAACCCCAACAGTACAAATGAAATTATAGAGGCAATTAAGAAGGCTATGAACATGGACCGGGAAGAGCAGAAAATAATCAACAGCACTCTTCAAAATCGGCTTAACATATACAATGAAGAAAAATGGGCGCAGGATATTCTCGACAGCCTGGAGAATGTAAAAAAACTTCAGGAGACAAACCTTACCAGGAAGGTAACTGAAAAAATAAATAAAAAATTCATTAAAGATTACAGGAATTCAAAAAGCAGGATCATATTTCTGGATTATGACGGTACTCTGACTGGCTTTCATAATGACCCCCAGAAAGCCAAACCTGATAATGAGCTGTACGCCATCCTGGATTCACTGGTGAAAGATGAAAACAACCATGTTGTGATTATAAGTGGCAGGGATAAAGAGACACTTGGAAAGTGGTTCAGGGAATTTGACACTATCACTTTCATTGCAGAACATGGAGTATGGATAAAAGAACAGGGAGGTACCTGGTCCATGATCGAGAAGATTGATAAGGACTGGATGGATCTCATACGTCCCACCATAAGTTTTTATGTAGACCGTACCCCGCGGTCATTACTGGAAGAAAAAAACTATTCACTTGTATGGCACTACCGTCATGCTGACCCTGACCTTGGTGAAATACGCGCATGGGAACTCAAAGATGAGCTGCGTGATTTGGTTTCCAATCTCAACCTGGAGATCATGGACGGCGACAAGGTCATAGAGATCAAAAATTCAGGCATCAACAAGGGAAGAGCTGCAGCACAGCAATTGGTAAATGGCAAATTTGATTTTATAATGGCCCTGGGAGATGACTGGACAGACGAGTACACATTTGGCTCCATGCCCGAAAACGCAATAACCATTAAGGTGGGAACAAAATCCACCAGGGCAGGTTACTATATTGATTCAGTTGAAAGTGTACGAACACTGCTAAAGGGACTTACTGCCATATAATATATATCCCGGGCATCAGGAGAATGGAGTTGTTTATACAAACCGGGAATTCATGCCACAGGTGAGAAATTATGAGCCGCTATTTAAAACAGATGATATCCTCGGGAGAAGGGCAGCAACTGGATTTCAAGTTTGAAATATCCGATTCCCGGAAAATTGCCCGCACCCTTTCTGCTTTCTCCAATACCGATGGAGGAACCCTTCTTATAGGGGTTAAGGATAACGGAAATATTGCAGGAATAAGATCAGACGAAGAATATTATATGCTTGAAGCTGCTGCCCAGATGTATTGCAAACCTGATGTCAGCTTTACTGTTAAGGAATGGCATGTGGACGGGAAGACGGTCCTTGAGGCCAGAATCGAAAAAAGCAGCTCACCTCCACATTATGCATTATCTGAAGAGGGCAAATGGATTGCCTATGTAAGGGTTAAAGATGAGAACATTCTTGCCAACAGTATCATGATAAGAGTATGGAAACGGCGTGGCCGCCCTGGGGGCACCCATATAAGGTATACCTCTAAGGAAAAAATACTGTTTGATTATCTCCTGGAACATGAAACCATTACGCTCTCAAGGTTTCAACGCATCGCCCGTATAAATGTGCAAACCGCCGGCACCATACTCGTCAACCTTATTGTACTCGATCTGATCAAAATCACCTTCAGGGACAAAAAGATTGTTTATACCCTGGCTTGATAATAAATTCTTTTCTAATTCATGGTTTTCAACATCCTTATCACTCCCGTCAAACCTTCATGGGTGGTCATCCTGCAAAGGTAAACACCCGGTGGCAGAAAATTACCGTCAAATATAATTTCATGGGTTCCCTTTTCAAGGAAGCCGAGAAAAGGTGATGCTATGATACGGCCATTCATATCGGCAATATCAAGTCTCACCAGTGAGGCCGAATTAAGGCTGAGTGGAATTGAAGTTTTCCCATCAAATGGATTGGGAAAGTTCTGATTAAGTGTTGTTTTACAATCAGTAATGCCGGTCAGGCCGGAAGAGGACAGGCCACCGGAAAAAATCAGTTCACCAGAACCAAGCCTCTCCCCGGCAGAGCTTGCACTGCTGACAGACAGCCTTCTGAGGTTTATGGAGAAAGTTTCATCCCATGCCTCATCAATAATCAGTTCAAAACCTGTCAGTATCCTGCCGGTAATATCATCCCCCCTGCCCTTCATAACAAGGGCAGCCTCAAAACCATTATCGACAGCCGATCCAAAATAAATGATGTCATCAACAAGCTCATTTTCCGCAAATGCCGGAAAGACGTTTCTTATCTCCCATTTATCCGCGGGTATACCCTCAAGATCAACACTAAAGGCAACTCCCCGGATAGCAGTTTCCTCTCCGCTCAGCAGAATGATCTGTTTTATCCTTTCCCCTTCCAAAGGGTCAACAGCCAGGGTTGATAATGGTGCTGCACTGTCTTTATTTATATTGCCGGTTGCTTTGCCAAAGTTCAGTCCCACGGCCAACAGGTCCCTGTGGTCAACCATACCGTCCCCGTTGGTGTCAGCAAAGGTGGCACCGGAGGGTATCCACTGCTCCACGGTTCGCGCCGCAAAACCGGTATTCTCCCAAAGAGCAGCCGGGCCGCTGCTTAACCAGTACAGTCCGAGCGGGAGAACATCATCTGCATTCACCACCCCGTCATTATTAGTATCACCTGGATACACTTCAGTAAAATGAGGATTAGGGTTTACACCCGTAATAAGGATATCATCAATACGGTTCGTCCCGGATGAACCCACTGTTTCTTCACCAATGCTTATATCAGAGGTCATGATCCACCTGAGGAACACCATCTCCCTGTCTTCGAGCACCCGGGGCAAAGAGAGACGATCCAGCCGGCCGCTGCTCCAGTTGGTACCAACCATAATCTCCCCGCCTTCCACCGGGTGCCACTGGATGCCATCCAGGCTGTACTGGACAGCATAGTCGCGGGGACCAGTACCGGAGCCATACTGCTTAGATGAGAGTTCAAGAGAAACAAGGCCGTTGGTGGAGATCTCCACCAACCAGTATTTTGTATTACCGGGATCACTGCCCCATCCGGTGGAATTCGCGGCCAGTCCTGAGGCACCGGTGGAAAATCCGGACATGCTGGCCCCAAAAAGCTTAACCGTCGCTTCCATGTTATGGAAAATTGCCCGTGAAGGCATAAGTGATTCATTGTCAAAATCCCATTTTGCCAGTGTATATCTGAAGGGAGGACGTGGCTGAATAACCAGGCTGGCTGAAGGACTGTCATTTTCATCCCATATGCCAGCTACCCCCCCATAAACCCAATTTCCACCATCCAGTGACGCCCGGAGAGTGATGAACCATTCTCCCGGAGGTAGCATAAATGCGATCTCACCAATGAAATTCATCATATTCCCGTTATCAAAACCGGCAAAGTCCATAGCCTGCCACTGATCCACTCCCCATCCTGCAGGATCGGAATCAAGAGTGCTAATACCCATCTCACACATCACCCTTTTCTCATCAATTATGCCGGAGGCAAAAATCGAAGCATCTACATAAAAATGATCACCCTCATCTATCACGCTTAAGGCGGGTATTTGAAGTCTGATATCTGTAATTGCTCCCATGATCTCAATTGACACAGGAGATAATGATTCGACATCCACAGGTAAACCCGAAGAGTCATAAACAAGCAGACTGGAAATAATCAAACCAGTCATACCTTCAGCAGCATAACTCCTCACTTTGAATTCCAGTACCATAAAAGTACCTCCGGCCACTGCCGTCAGCGGGGCGGTCCGGGACACAGAAGCCCCTATCCTTCCCTCCCCGAGCCCCCCTGCCAGTTCCAGTCCCCCCCCGGCCAGTTCCCCGCACATCACAGAAACAAACTCCATGAGCTCAATGTCAAAAGTTATCTCTGCCTCAGCGGCATAAAAGTCGATTTCATCTTCAAGAGTCAAAGAGAGTTGTATAACCTGTCCGGACACCGGACTGCTGTCGGACACCCCGGCTGAAACAACTGCCTGTCCGCCAACATTCCCCGCTGGTAACCACAATAAAAAAAGCAGGCATCCTGCTTTAAAACAGCCTGAAATTAACTTATGTATCATTTGGATTGTTTTAAATTATTAAAATTGAACCAAACAGCCAGAAAATGGCTTTATACATTAAGTTAGAAAGACTATACGGAGTTTACAAGGATATGGCCACCTGATATTTACGGATGGTTAAAATTGGATCCCAAACGGTTATATAAGTATGGCAATAGCTATCAACAGATCGGTTCCCAGTACGGTTATAACATTATTGCCCATGGCAGTGGTTATCTTCGAGGTGTCATCATAATGCTTAATGGCCAGAAAGCTGGCATTCAGGGCAAGAGGAAGAGGTATAAGTGCCAGGTATATCCAGGTAGTTGTCATTCCCAGGATAGGTAGCAAAATGATTATGCCAAAAGTAAGGAATACACCGATAGCATATATGTATGCTGCTGTCTGTCGCCCAAACCTGATAACAAGGTGCTTTCTCCCACCCTTTCTGTCGGCCTCAACATCGGGAAACTCATTTATCAGCAGCAAAAGCGAGGTAAGTATACCCGGTGGAATGGATATCAATATAAGTTCAGAAGAAAGTATTTCGGCAAGAGACATCCCAGGTGTTGCGGTCATTGCTATATAGGTTCCAATAACCACAAAGGTTCCCAGGGTAAGGCCCGAGAAAAGCTCACCTAGCATAAGGCGCGAAAGAAGAGGTGTATACAAAACAATGGTAAGTGCACCCATAACAGCAAAAATCAGAATACTCCAGTGTGACACAATTGAAAAATACAAACCAATTCCAAAAGCCACTGCTAAAGAGGTGATTGCAGCAATTAAAACGGAGCGCGGACTGGTTTGTCCGGTAACCAGCATCCCGCTGCCGCCACTAAAGGGACTGCGTATGGTATTAAAATCGATCTTTGTAGTGAAATCCGAGTACTCATTAAAGAGGTTAACCGAAATATGGGCAAGCACAACCCCTGCCATGATAAGAAAAGCATGGAAAGTATTAAAATCCCCGTTTACTGAAGGAAGGTGCCTCCAGGTTATTGCCAGTCCTATCCCCACCAAAAACACGGCAAGAATCAAAAAATTCGCCCTTATCTGGGCCATCCATGCAGAAAAAGAAAAACTACGGTGAGCCATTATATAAGTTTTTAATATTTAAGTGTTGGAATAAATAAATTCAGATATTTAAATAATCATCATGTACTGCATTATATGACAAAAAACTCTTATTAAAAGTTCAAATTATATTAACAGCATCTGCTCTTATTAAAAATTCAAATCCAAAATAATAGTATCTCCTCTGATTAAAAATTCAAATCCAAAATAACAGCATCTGTTATCACCGCTAAAATACATTTTTTTGCGGGAACTGGAAGTTATGGCACCAACTTTTAGAGATTTACAGGCAAAAACCTGCAGTTTTTCTCTGCAAATCTTTATCATCAGGATAAAACAATTTCAATACCCACATCTAAAAGCACTTAGTATCGCCTGTCAAAAATATAGTATATAAAGAGATTTTAAATGTTCATTTTTTTCCTATATTTGACGTCCATTCAATTTGATTAAGCGTATGATAAAACACTTGGTAGTTAATGGCCATAACCTTGCCTATCAGTGGATTAACAATGATTCATACAATCCCGAAAAACCGGTAATAGTCTTCCTGCATGAAGGTCTTGGGTGCATGAAACTGTGGAAGGATTTTCCACTGAGCCTTTGCCATATGACAGGTTGCCGCGGACTGATGTATGATCGTTACGGGTACGGTGAATCAGATAAGATCGGTGAGCCGCGTGAAAATGATTTTCTATATCATGAAGCATCCTCCATGCTTCCCGGACTCTTAACAAAGCTGGGAATATCAGAACAGGTAATGCTTTTTGGCCACAGTGACGGAGGAACTATATCCCTTATATTTGCAGCACTCTATCCCGATAAAACAGCCGCCATTGTTGCCGAGTCATCACACATATTCATTGAGCCCGTTACATTGAGAGGCATCAAGCAGGCCATCCATGCATACAAAAACAGCGGACTTAAAGAAAAACTGGAGAAGTACCATGGCGATAAAACTGATTCAATGTTTTACAGCTGGGCAAATGTGTGGACCTCCGGGGAGACAGCGGGCTGGAGCATTGAGCTCATATTGCCTGAGATCAAATCACCGGTAATGGCTATCCAGGGAGAAGATGACAACTACGGAACATCATTGCAGACTGAGACTATCCGTTCACTTGTAAAAGGATCAACCAGGCTGCTTAATATACCCTCCTGCGGACATATCCCGCATCATGAAAAGAGAGAGATAGTTTTAAAACAAACAGCCTCATTCTTTACCTCGCAGTTTGAGTTGGTTTAAGCATGAAGGATGAAACATGGAAGTTATAAAACAATAAAAAAACCGGCAGAAAGCCTTTTTAAAGACAGGGGAAGCAAATTTATCGGATTTGCCTGTCCCGTAAAAAATGAAACTGAGGTAAAAGATCTGCTTGACAAACTGCGAATGAAGTACCATGATGCCAGTCACCATTGCTATGCCTGGAGACTGGGACCGGAAAAAGAGCACTTCCGTTCAAACGATGACGGCGAACCTTCCAATACAGCCGGCAAACCCATCATGGGACAGATACAAAAACATGACCTTACCAATATAATTATAGTGGTGATCAGGTACTTTGGAGGCACTCTTCTTGGTACAGGCGGACTGATTAATGCTTACCGGAAGGCTGCGGCCGATGCCCTGGAACAATCCGCTATTATCACTGAAACCGTTGATGAAGTTTACGATATAGAGTTTCCCTACAGCGCTATGAATATGGTTATGAAGGTGCTTAAGGAAGAACAGGCCGAACAGGTGATGCAGGATTTCAGCATGAAATGTGCCATCAGGGTGCGCATACCTCTGAATAAATCGGAAAAACTGGCCAAAAGGCTCGAAAGGATTGATTCAGTAAATTATAAAAAGGTTCCCGGAAGTTATTAATAATTATTAACACATATTTTTTACCATCAACATCTTGCTTAATTTTACCTTTATAGCCTCGTTATTTGAATTACTCCTTTAAGAACGATTAATTTGCTAACCATAACCCCTACAAATGAAGAACAAAAGTCTAATATCAATCAATGATTACACCAGGGAGGAGATTCTTCGCGTACTTGATCTGGCAGGTGAATTCGAGCAGGATCCCTCCCAGCGGATCCTGGAGGATAAAGTTATCGCCACCCTTTTTTTTGAGCCCTCAACCAGGACCCGGCTTAGCTTTGAGAGCGCGGTCAACAGGCTCGGAGGGAAGATAATAGGATTTTCAGATACTGCGTCCTCCAGTTCCACAAAGGGAGAAACACTTAAAGACACAATTAAAACGGTAAGCAATTACAGTGACATGATAGTCATGCGCCATCCTGTTGATGGCAGTGCAAGATATGCCAGCGAAGTATCTACAGTGCCTGTTGTAAATGCCGGGGACGGAGCTAACCAGCACCCCACTCAAACCCTTTTGGACCTCTACTCCATCAGAAAAACCCAGGGCACTCTCAACAACCTTAACCTGTTTATTGTGGGGGACCTTAAATATGGACGAACGGTGCACTCTCTGCTTATGGCCATGGCACATTTTAATGCGACCTTTTATTTCATATCGCCCCCGGAGCTAAGCATGCCCGTGGAATATAAGATGTATCTTGATCAGCGGGGATTAAAGTATTATGAGTATACTGATTTTAAAGAGATAATTCCTGAGGCAGATATCATTTATGTTACAAGGGTGCAGAAGGAGCGTTTTTCCGACCCTATCGAATATGAGAAAACCAAAAATGCATATATGCTTAATAACAGCATGTTGCAAAACACAAGAAATAACCTAAAGATCCTTCATCCCCTGCCGCGTGTCAATGAGATCAGCACCGATGTTGACGATAACGAAAAGGCTTACTATTTCACCCAGGCCCTTAACGGGGTTTACACGCGCCAGGCTATTATTTCTTTGATTTTTGGACTAAAAAACTGAACCTGACATGGCAAAAGATATTAAACAACTCAAGGTAAGTGCCATCAGGAATGGCACAGTGATAGACCACATACCCGCAAACAATCTCTTCAAGGTAATAAACATCCTGGGATTGGATCACATTGACAACCAGATCACCTTCGGAACCAATCTGGAAAGTAAAAAGTACGGAAGCAAGGCGATAGTGAAAATATCAGACAAGTTTTTTGTGGATGAAGAGATTAACCGCATTGCACTTGCAGCTCCCGAAGCCAAACTGAATATCATCAGGGAGTATCATGTGGAAGAGAAAAAAACTGTTACAGTACCAGATTCTTTTTCAGGTATAGTAAAGTGCTTCAACCCTAAGTGCATCACCAACAAGGATGCGGTTAAGCCAAAATTCCATGTAATATCAAAAAAAGATGTCTCGTTAAAGTGTCACTACTGTGAAAAGATAACCGATCAGGAGCATATGGTATTTATATGATGCTGAAAATCAAATTTTAAATTTCCCTATGATTATTGAAACCAGGGCATATGCCCGTGCAGGATTATTAGGAAATCCCTCTGATGGATACTACGGGAAGACAATATCCATTATCGTAAAAAACTTCGGAGCATCCATCTCTCTATATGAAACTCCCGAGTTGAGAATTGAAGAAATGGATGTCGACCGGAACACCTTTCGCAACATCTATCATCTTGCAGACTCTGTTAAATTAACAGGCTATTATGGAGGAACAAGGCTAATAAAAGCCTCCATAAAGAAATTCGTGGAATATTGCGAATCAACTGACAGAAGACTAAAAAACAAGAACTTCACCATCCGTTACAGGTCATCTATTCCCCGGCAGGTCGGACTGGGCGGATCAAGCGCTATTGTTACTGCAACAATTAAAGCATTGATGACTTTTTACGAAGTAGAGATTCCAAAACATATACTCCCCACCATAATATTAAAAGCAGAAACCGAAGAGCTTGCAATCAATGCGGGACTGCAGGACCGGGTGATACAGGTGTATGAAGGATGTGTTTTTATGGACTTCGAGAAGGAGCATTTACTAAATAACGGATTTGGAAAATACAACTATATTGACCCGGAATTATTACCAAAATTTTACCTTGCATACAAGGTTGAATTAGGCAAGGTTTCGGGGATGGTATTCAATAATGTCCGCGAAAAATTTGAAAAGGGCGATCCCCTGGTAGTTGAAACATTAGCTGAACTGGCCGAAGTTGCCGAACAGGGGAAAGAAGCGATTCTTAAAAAAGATTATGCTTCATTAAAAAAACTAGTGGACAGGAATTTTGATCTGCGCTGTAAGATCATGAATATATCAAACAGTAACATGGAGCTGGTTCTCACGGCAAGAAACTGCGGGGCCAGCGCAAAGTTTTCAGGCTCCGGCGGTGCCATAATCGGCATGTATGAAGATGATGAGATGTTAAGACGATTAATCGTTAATTTGCAAAAAGTTAATGCCAGGGTCATTAAACCAATTATAATATAATCTACTAATATCTACTATATATGATAAAAAAAGCAGTTATTCCGGCAGCCGGTTTTGGTACCAGGTTCCTTCCCGTAACCAAGGCACAACCCAAGGAAATGTTACCGATTATTGATACCCCAACAATTCAGTATGTGGTGCAGGAATGCGTAGATTCAGGGATAGAGGATATTTTAATTATTTCAGGAAAAGGAAAACGTTCCATTGAAGATCATTTTGACAGAAACTTTGAGCTTGAATCACGGATACAGGAAAAGGAAGATGAAGCCCTGTACACTCAGTTGCGGCATATCGAGAGCATGGCGAATATTCATTTTATCCGTCAAAAAGAGTTAAACGGACTGGGGGACGCCATCTATCATGCCAGGTTTCACTGCGAACATGAACCTTTTGCGGTTTTGCTGGGCGACACCATTATCGATTCTGTAATACCTGCCACCCAGCAATTGATCGATTCATATGAACAATACAGGCAGACAGTGATAGCTGTGGAGACCGTTCCCTGGGAAAATGTGTCGAGATATGGAATAGTCGGCGGCAACAACATCAGCAACAAGATTCTGCAACTGACCGAGCTTGTTGAAAAGCCCACCCGCAAACAAGCCCCTTCCAATTTTGCAGTTGCAGGACGTTATATCCTTACCCCCGAGATTTTCAGGGCACTGGAAAAAACACCCCGTGGAAAGGGCAATGAAATTCAGCTTACCGATGCCCTGCAGATTTTATTGAAAGAAGAAGGAATTATTGCTACTTTGATTGAAGGCAAGCGTTATGATATAGGTAACAAAATGGATTTTTTAAAAACCACGGTAGAGCTTGCTTTGAAAAGGAAAGAGTTTGCCGGAGATTTCGAGAAATTTCTTCGGGAAACCATAAAAAATATAGACGAGCAAAAAAACCTGGATTCTTAGCGATAGCTGATTACCTGATCCGGTCGTACGACCTTACAAGGAGCTCATCCCTGGTGATGTTACGTATTGCAAGGTAAGCCAGTATGATGGAAATGGCAGGAAACACCAGCGGTATCTTGTAGTTTATGGTTTCAGTATCCACCTCCTGGTTTAGATGGTAGAGATAGAAAAAGAAGAGGGCATAAAAACCTGCCATTAAAACCATATTAAAAACACATAATCTTATCTGCAGTATCCTTCTCTTATATAAAAAAATAATCCCCAGCGACAGGATGGCTGTGACTAAGACCAGGAACCTGAGGGGTAATACGGACTGGATAAGCCTGGCAGTTTCCCCCATACCCTCATGAATGCCGTGCAAATCAAAACGGTAGTACCGGTCCCCTGCATCAATGATTTCAACAAAAGGGAAAAAGATCATGGAGAACATAATAACTGCTGCCAGAAACAGGTAGACTGTTTGTATCCGCTGTATCATACTTTTCGAATTATAGTTTATCCTTTTGTAAAGATAAATAATTAAATCCATACCGGAAAAATGACTGTCAAAAAACAATTACAGACTTTTGTAATTATTTTTATATTTGCTTTACCAAATGTTTAAAATGAATAAAAAAGATTTACAGGCCCTTATACATCTGCTTGATGATCCCGACAACGAGGTCAGTGATGTAGTAACCGGAAATCTCAGGAAGCTTGGTACAGAAATCATTCCCGACCTGGAAACTGCATGGGAAAGCTCACCCGACCATTACTACCAGGAGAAGATAGAGAACCTTATCCATGACATCCAGTTCAGTAATATAAAGCACAACCTTATCGCCTGGAAAGAATCCGGGGCATCAGATCTTATGGAGGGAGCATGCTGGGTAGCAAGGCACCAGTATCCGGATCTTCATACCACAGAAATAAAGAAAATAGTTGACAGTATAGCGAAGGAGATCTGGCTGGAGCTTAGCAACAAGCTTACAGCACTGGAGAAGGTCAGGATAATGAACCATATAATTTTTGATGTACATAAATTCTCAAAAAACAACAAGAATATATACTCCCCGCGTAATTCCCATATCAACCTGGTTCTGGAGAGCAAAAAGGGCAATCCAGTATCTCTTGCCACAGTCTATATCCTGGTAGCCCAAAAACTAAAAATCCCCGTTTACGGGGTTAGTTTGCCCAAAATATTTATACTTGCATATGTAAATGAGCACGTGCCCTTAAAAAGAAAAACATCCTTGCCGGATGTTCTCTTTTATATTAATCCCTACACCAGGGGGGCAGTACTGGGAAAAAAGGAGATTGACCACTACCTGGCACAGCAAAAGCTTGAGCCACAAAGGTCTTACTATATTCCCTGCTCCAATGAAATAATAATTCAAAGATTATTATTAAATTTGGCCCTCTCCTATGAAAAAGCAGGTTTTACAAAAAAATTAAAAGATATCCAGGAATTGCTGAATATTTTTGACGTGGACTTAACCCGGGAATACTAAAATCACTCCCTTTACGTTTTCAGCATTAATCAGTGTACGGAGCTATTCATTATCCGGACTGACCACAGTTAATGAAGCATTATTTCAAAAGCCGGAAAAAACAAATGTTCAAAAAAGTGGTTTTATTCATATATATACTTGTGGTCACGGGACTTAGTCTACTCCCGTCCGACTCCTTCCCCGTCACCGGAGCGCAATTATTCCCCCATGCCGATAAATTTGTGCACTTTGGAATGTATGCTGTCTTCACCTTTCTGCTTTTCTATACCTGGCCAATCAGGTTCAGCGGAAAAGCAAGACAATTCCTTCCCCTTCTGTATGTAATTATCTGGGGAACAGCAATGGAAATATTACAGGGGATAGGTGGACTTGGCAGAAGCTTCAGCCATATGGACATAGTTGCCAACATCCTTGGTTTTTTTCCCGGCTGGATAGCATGGAGGTGGTTGAGCGGAAGTATGCGGGTAAATGTCCAGGATGACTCCTGAGCCATCAAATGGCTCACCTGAACCCATGTGATGATTCCTGAACAATGAGATGGCTCCTCAAATCATTTAAGGCTATCCCGGCCGCACCTAATCAATCCTTGCCGACACCGGGTTTCTCAGTCCCTTGTATGACTTAAGCATTGCCTTAACAGACCCCACGCGTATCTGGGCCTCTACAAGGACGGGCACCCTGTTGGAGTCATTGGTAACCCACACGAACATCTCATCTCCTGGCTTAAAAATAAATCCCTCAACCAGTTCGACCGAAAACTTGATACAATCGTAAGTCTCCCCCTCACGGGTTTTAATCGTTTCCCGGCCAAGGTACCGCGGATTGAGTTCAAAAAGTTCATTACCAATAAGAATACTGAAGGGGATGGTTTCTCTGAGGCTTAATGAGGCAAAATCCAGATTTCTTGCAAGATATATAGCCGTAATCACATCAAAAGAACAGGGTTGAATTTTAATCGTGTCGGTCTGGCGAGGCCTGTCAGAGTTTTCTGTTGTAGTAATGGCGATATCCCTTTCGGGGAAAAAATGGTATATGTCCCTGGCCTCAAACCCGCCCTCATATGTGTCCATCTCATACCATAGGGGCCTGAAAGTCTCCTTGTCCACATAGGACTGGAACCTGTCCCTTACCTTGAATATCCAGTCATATTTCCTGTGTGTCGTGCCGTAGCTGTCAAGGTGGTAAACAGGCCTGTTTTTATAATACCTCTCATGAACATTAAAAGTAACCAGTCCCGCATTAACCCATAAGAACCCCCAGTTATAGTAAACAGTGTATTTTATCTCTTCACCGGGCTTAAAAGCATAATTAGCAGGCAAGCATCTCTCCTTCGCCCCGGCAAAAAAATTACCGGGCAAAAAAAACAAAAACAGAAGTACTATTACCCTCATCAGTTAAACTATTTGAAATATCCCCTGCAGGATGTCGATACCGGAACCCTGAAGAACATCCCTGAAATGTTAGTGGTTTTGAAAATATCAGCTGTTTTTTTCCAGCATCTTTTCATTGATATAGGACTGTATATTGTTGAGCATGGCAGAAACCGGAAAGTTCTCCAGCACATGCTTTCTGGCCTCCTCTCCAAGCTTCAATGACAATTCCCTGTCCCCGCCGAGTTTCTTAACTGCAAGGGCTATAGCCCCGGGATCCCTGGGTGGTATAAGCAATCCTTTATCACTGTCGGGTATCAGTTCTTCAGCCCCGTTCACCCTGGTAAGTATAACTGGTTTGCCGCATGCCATAGCTTCCATCGCTGCATTAGACATTCCTTCATAAAGTGACGGCAGAACAAAGATGTCGCAGCTCTTAAGGTAGGGAACAACATTTTCAACAAAACCTTCAAAATGTATACGTTCCGCTACGCCCCTTTTCTCCGCATAGGAAACGAGGCTATTTAAAAGCTTTCCGTCACCAAGCACAACAAACATAAAATCATCATGCTCCTTACCGAGCAATTCAATGGCATCAATAAGATAATAATATCCTTTCTGCACTGCAAGCCGCCCTACAGTGAGAACTATCTTTTTCCCGGGAAACCTGGCAGAGTAGTTATAAGAGGGAATGTTATTGCCGGTATAAGTCCCGTTATAGATCACCCTGGTAAAATCCTCTTTCACCCAGCCCTTTAATTCATAAAGCTCCTTTATGCTTTTTGTATTTGTAATAACACCATCAGAGAGCTTATTAATAAGAAAGGAGTGTTTTTTAAAGCTGGAGCGCATTGGCAGTCCGTGTCTTACCAGCACCAGAGGTTTGCCCCCAAACCGTGCTGCAACTCCGGCAACCGCAAGGTCCCGTCCTTTGGTTATCAGAACATCAATCTTGTTTTTCCTGAGAAAAGAAGCTATCCGGAAAACGTGCCAGGGACTAATATCGCTGAAAATATTAAACGTAACGGTTTCAAGACCGTTGGCACGTGCTGCGTTAAGCAGCCGTGAACCGGGCCTCCCGCCCACGAAAACCTTATGCCCGTAGTCTCTCAACCCGGCGGCTGCTGTTATAAGCCATTTTTCTCCTCCGCCGAACTTTTTCTTTCCTATAGAATGGACAAATAAAATATGCATGATAACACAGAAGATTACCGGTTAAATATCACCGGTATTAAGATGCAATAAATAGTTATGGTAAATGAAAAAGGGATATATCAGGAATTAACACTGTTAGATTCAAAAACATATGTGGGGATGATAGCCTGTAACTGCTCCCTGATAGCCAACCCTTCATGTTTACGTGCTCTTTCAAAAAGTTCTTCCAGCAGTCCGTCAAAACTCTCCTGGGGGTAACCTGAAGTTTTGGCCGAAAAGATTTTGGAATGACGGGTTGATGAAGTGCTTTCCTCATCGGTCAGAAGCTCCTCAAACATTTTTTCACCCGGCCTGATACCGGTATATTCAATCTCTATATCTTCTCCGGGATTTAATCCGGATAGTTTGATTAGGTCATTGGCAAGATCGGTAATTTTCACGGGCTCACCCATATCAAGAACATATACAGAACCATTACCCCCAAGTCCGCCAGCCTGTATCACCAGCTGTGA